>NZ_CAWQOK010000054.1:0-69825 GCF_963896075.1 Proteus sp. G4415 | reverse complement strand
GACTCGAACGCCCGACCAATTGATTAAAAGTCAACTGCTCTACCGACTGAGCTAACGACCCATACCTAACTGTGTGATATTGCGTAAAATAACCGGATGAAGTGGTGGGCGGTATTGGGCTCGAACCAACGACCTCCTCCTTGTAAGGGAGATGCTCTACCAACTGAGCTAACCGCCCACTTCATAATGACTAAATTCTCATTACCACGCTTTAATGTAATTGGTGGGCGGTATTGGGCTCGAACCAACGACCTCCTCCTTGTAAGGGAGATGCTCTACCAACTGAGCTAACCGCCCAATTACATTAAATAATACAACTATCACAACGAATAATAATGGTGGGCGGTATTGGGCTCGAACCAACGACCTCCTCCTTGTAAGGGAGATGCTCTACCAACTGAGCTAACCGCCCGTCGTGATGGGGTGCATTATAGGGATACTGCGCTATGAGTCAACGATTTTTATCGGTTTTTTATCGTAAAAATGATCGTTCGTTTTATTTTTAGTCAAGATGCTTTTTTTAGCACCATAACTGACACAGCAATTAACCAAAATAATCCGTTGTTGTTACTTCGTCAAACAAAAAATAACCTATTTGAAATTTTTCTGCAGGTTAAAAGCTTAATGCCATTGAGGAATTAGCATCCAGTGATAAAATAAAGCAACAATTTCGTTTTTTTGATAATCACGGTTACTTATCTTCTATTTTTGGCTCCTTATATAAGAAAGAATATAAGTAAAACGTACTAAGGCAATCTCAATGAGTAAAATAAAAACCCGTTTTGCACCAAGTCCTACAGGCTATCTACATGTTGGTGGTGCTCGTACTGCACTGTATTCCTGGTTATTTAGCCGTCACAACAAGGGTGAGTTTGTACTTCGTATTGAAGACACCGATTTAGAACGTTCTACTCAACCTGCCATTGATGCAATTATGGACGGTATGAATTGGTTAAATCTAAACTGGGATGAAGGTCCTTACTATCAAACCAAACGCTTTGATCGTTATAATCAAGTTATCGATCAAATGTTAGCAGCTGGTACTGCTTATCGTTGTTATTGTTCTAAAGAACGTTTAGAGAAACTACGTGAAGATCAAATGGCGAAAGGTGAGAAACCTCGCTACGATGGTTGTTGCCGTCACGGTGATCACAACCATACCCCAGATGAACCTCATGTAGTTCGTTTTTTAAATCCTCAAGAAGGATCTGTGATTTTTGATGACAAAATTCGTGGCCCGATTGAGTTTAGTAACCAAGAGCTTGATGACTTAATTATCCGCCGTACTGATGGTTCGCCTACCTATAACTTCTGTGTGGTGATTGATGACTGGGATATGGAAATTACACACGTTATTCGTGGTGAAGATCATATCAACAATACCCCACGTCAGATCAATATATTAAAAGCACTTGGTGCTCCAGTACCTGAATATGCACACGTATCCATGATCTTAGGTGATGATGGTAAAAAATTATCTAAACGCTATAACGCAGTAAGTGTAATGCAATATCGTGATGACGGTTATTTACCAGAAGCGTTATTAAACTACTTAGTACGTTTAGGTTGGTCTCATGGCGACCAAGAGATCTTTAGCATCGATGAAATGATTAAAGAGTTCACTTTAGAAGCTATTAGTAAATCAGCAAGTGCGTTTAATACTGACAAATTACTTTGGTTAAACCATCACTATATTAATACCTTACCTGCTGAACAAGTAGCCGTACACCTAGATTGGCATATCAAACAACAAAATATTGATACTAGTAATGGCCCATCACTGGTTGAATTGATTAAATTACTCGGCGAGCGTTGCAAAACATTAAAAGAGATGGCGGAAAGTTGTCACTACTTTTATGTTGACTTTGATAGTTTCGAAGAAACCGCGGCGAAAAAACACTTACGTCCTGTCGCTCGTCAACCATTAGAAGTAGTTCGTGATAAATTATCAGCAATTACTGATTGGACGGCGGAAAATGTGCATAAAGCAATCCAAGAAACCGCTGAAGAATTAGAAGTTGGTATGGGTAAAGTCGGTATGCCTCTACGTGTTGCTGTCACAGGTGCGGGCCAATCTCCTGCACTAGATGTTACTGTTCATGCTATTGGTAAAGCTCGTAGCATCGCTCGTATTAATAAAGCATTAGATTTTATTACTGACAGAGAAAATCAAGCTTAATTGAGCTGATTATCTTATTTCACAACGAAGAGTCGTCACTTATTTTTAAGCGGCGACTCTTTTTTGTATTCTTTTTCATCAATCAATAAATAATGTGAGATTAAGTGATTGACAGCATTGTGCTTGTTGCCTATTATCAAGCCCGTTCCAGTATGTTGGGGCTATAGCTCAGCTGGGAGAGCGCTTGCATGGCATGCAAGAGGTCAGCGGTTCGATCCCGCTTAGCTCCACCAATATACTTTTGAACAATCCATTATGTGGGGTTATAGCTCAGTTGGGAGAGCGCTTGCATGGCATGCAAGAGGTCAGCGGTTCGATCCCGCTTAGCTCCACCAGAATCTTAAGATCCTGAAGAGAAATCTTCAGGATTTTTTATTTTCACCAATGTATTCACTTAATTAGTGATTCACACTACCCGCAAAGATAAAACTACTGCGCAGTATATCCCCCATCTACCGCATAAAAAGCGCCTGTTGAAAAACTACTCTCATCTGAAAGTAAAAAAGCCACCATATTAGCCACTTCTTTTCGCGTTGCCATTCTCTTCATCGGATGTGTTGATGCCATCCATTGACGAACTTCATCCGGTAACTGTTGCATTCGCGGTGTGTCTACATACCCAGGCCCTATTGCATTCACACGTATACCTTGCTGTGCAAATTCCAAGGCGGCTGAACGGGTGATCCCTAACACAGCATGTTTGGCTGCAGTATAAGCAGAAATACCGGCAATACCGACAATACCATTTGTCGAAGATAAATTAACGATACTCCCTCCACCACTTCTTAGTAAGGCCGGAATACCATATTTCAATCCGTAAAATACGCCGTTAATATCGGTATCCATAACCGCTTTCCAATCATCAATATTATAATCAACAATCGATGTATTATGCGGACCTGTAATACCTGCATTATTCACTAATCCATGTAATGCGCCTGTTTGTGCTAATATTGCTTCAAACATGCTTTTAACTTGCTCAGGTGATGTCATATCTGCTTGTAATGCTATGACTTTTTCACCTGTAGGATCGATTGTGTAAGCGGTTTTTTTAACCTGTTCTAATTGTCGCCCACTTATAAAGACTGTTGCACCCGCTTGATATAATCGTTGGGCAACGCCTTCCCCTACTCCTGTTGCAGCCCCAGTCACTAACACCGTTTTGCCTTCAAAATAACTCATATTCACCTCAGTTCACTTAGTTTAAGTAATTAACTTTAGTTAATCATGTTAAATAGGATATTTGATTAACTAAAGTTAATCAATATAAATTTTCTTCAGCTAAAATGAGCTGTTATTATTAACTTCAATTAATTTGATAGAAAAATGTAGGTACTAATGGAGCAACTTGAGCTAGAAAATGCCCTATCGCTTTTACAGTGTACTCTGGTTGCACAACGCACCCGTTATACACCAGAGCAAGTAACTTGGGGACAATATGATATTTTAGAATTATTGCGTTTACGCGGTGATTTAACGCCCTCTCAACTTTGTGAAATTTTAGCTATCTCACGCCAAAATTTATCTAAGTTTATGCGAGGATTAAAATCATTAGGTTTTATTGCTCAGGATCGTTCTAAGAAAGATAAACGTGAATTAATTACGCATTTAACAGATGAAGGTAAAGCTTTTTTAGCAAGAGCCGCTTTAGGCCGAAAACAGAACGCACAGAAGCTACAAGCGCAATTAACACCTGCAGAACAAGCTATGTTTATTGAATTGAGTCATAAAGTTATTAACGCACTAATAGCGGATAAGTTACCTACAGAGCCTGATTAATGCGACTGCTTTAATGGTTTTAGTAACCCTTCTAAGCCATCAATTTTAATTGCTAGGGTCATTTCCATTAGTTGCCCTAGCTTTCCTTCAGGGAAGGTGCCTTTCTTGGCAAACCACAATAAATACTCTTCAGGTAAATCCACCAGCATTCGCCCTTTATATTTACCAAATGGCATTTGTGTGTTGGCTATATCTATAAGATGCTGTTTTTCTAGCATGATCTCTATCGCTTTATCGAGAAGGAATGATAAGGATTATAAGGTAATTTAACGATAAAAAAAGCAGTACCGACGGGTACTGCTTGATTTATGTTACATGATAACTAAGTTATCCATCTTACATTGTTATTTATTTCACATGCTATCTGTCTTATCTCAATGATTAAACAAACAGGCCTGTGATAGCAGCAGATAAGAAGCTAACTAGCGTAGAACCAAATAGTAATTTAAGACCAAAACGAGAAACCACATTACCTTGCATTTCGTTCAGACCTTTAATAGCCCCTGCAACAATACCGATAGAAGAGAAGTTAGCAAATGAGACTAAGAAGACAGATAAGATCCCAACAGAGCGAGGTGTTAATTCAGCAGCTAGATCTTGCAAGCTTCCCATCGCGACGAATTCATTAGAGACTAATTTAGTTGCCATCACACTACCTACACGTAATGCATCTTGCTCAGGTATACCAATCACCCATGCTAATGGATAGAACACATAACCTAAGCAATCTTGGAAACTAATACCGAAAATCATACTAAAGATAGCGTTTACCGCAGCAATTAATGCGATAAAACCAATCAACATTGCCGCAACGATTAAAGCAACTTTGAAACCAGCTAAGATATATTCACCTAACATTTCGAAGAAGCTTTGACCTTCATGCAGATTCCCCATCTGGATATCTTCTTCATTTTCAACAGAATATGGGTTAATCACTGATAGGATAACGAAAGTACTGAACATATTCAGAACCAGTGCAGCAACAACGTATTTAGGATCAAGCATAGTCATATAAGCACCAACAATTGACATTGATACCGTAGACATCGCTGTCGCCGCCATAGTGTACATACGGCGCTGAGACATTTTGCCCAATACATCTTTATAAGCGATAAAGTTCTCAGATTGGCCAAGCACTAAGGAGCTAACCGCATTAAACGATTCTAGTTTCCCCATACCGTTCACTTTGGACAGCACTGTACCGATAATGCGGATCACGAAAGGCAATACTTTGATATGTTGCAAAATACCAATTAATGCAGAAATAAAGATGATAGGACATAATACATTCAAGAAGAAGAATGCTAGACCACCTTTCATCATACCACCGAAGACGAACTCAGTACCTTGTGCGGCATAACCTAATAAGTGATCAAATAGCCCAGCGAAACCACGGACAAAGCCTTCACCAATATCAGAATTGAGGAAGAACCATGCCAATGCGATTTCAATAATTAATAACTGCACAATATAACGCAGACGGATCCCTTTGCGGTTATTACTTGCAATAAATGCTAATGCACCAATAACTGCGAGAGCCAAAACAAAGTGAATGATAGAAGACATGCATGCTCCAAAAATAAAAATAAATCTTGGAGAGCATTTTATGTAACGCGTAACATTACGATGTGATTATTGTCACAATACAGTGAAACCATATACACACTATTTATTAAATAAGATAGGTTGATCACACTTTAGGAGTAACTTAAGTAACACGAAATGTGAATTTAGCTTAAATTAAAGATGCTACTGAGAACTGCTCTCAATAGCATCTAAGTTTATTGTAAACGATTATTTAGATTGATCAAGCAAGCGGATCATTTCGTCTTCATCAATAACAGTAATACCTAATTCATTTGCTTTGGCTAATTTAGAACCCGCCGCTTCACCAGCAATGACCATATCTGTCTTTTTCGAAACACTACCACTCACTTTTGCACCAAGTGCAACTAATCTATCTTTTGCTTCATCTCGCGTTAATTGAGAAAGAGAGCCTGTCAGCACGACTGTTTTACCAGCAAAAGGATTATCACCTGCTTCATGAGTAGCCACAACCGGTGCCGGCCAAGTAATGCCAATGTCATTAACAAGTTGATCAATCACATTTTTATTATGTTCTTCTTGGAAAAAATTAACCACATGCTTTGCAACAATATCACCCACATCAGGAACTGCCTTTAAGGCTTCAATATTTGCTTCACGTAATGCCTCTAATGAAACAAAATGAGCGGTTAATCCATTGGCCGTTGCTTCTCCTACTTCACGAATACCAAGGGCATAGATAAAACGGGCAAAAGTGGTTGATTTTGCTTTTTCTAATGCATTAAGCAGTTTTTTGGCTGATTTCTCCCCCATACGTTCTAAACCAGATAAGATCTTTTCATCTAAACGGAATAAATCAGCCGGTGTTTTGACATACTCTTTTTCAACCAATTGGTCGATAATTTTATCTCCCATGCCGTCAACATCCATCGCACGACGAGAAACGAAATGTTTAAGCGCCTCTTTACGTTGCGCTGCACAAATTAATCCCCCCGTGCAGCGGGCAACAGCCTCACCTTCTATACGCTCAATATCAGATTGACAAATAGGGCATTGGGTTGGAAAAACAATTTCTTGTGCATTCTCAGGGCGTTTTTCTTCAATCACACTCACAACCTGAGGAATAACATCGCCTGCACGGCGAATAACCACCGTATCACCAATACGTAATCCTAAACGTTCAATTTCATCAGCATTATGAAGTGTGGCATTACTGACTATTACCCCTGCCACTTGTACGGGATCTAAACGAGCGACAGGTGTAATCGCCCCTGTACGCCCCACTTGAAATTCAACATCTTTAATCACCGTCATCTGCTCTTGGGCTTGGAATTTGTAAGCAATCGCCCAACGGGGAGCACGAGACACAAATCCCAACTCTTCTTGTAGAGCTATATCATCTACTTTGATAACCACACCATCAATATCAAAGCCTAGATTAGGGCGAATTTCTGCTACATGATGGTAAAAATCAAGTACAGCTTTAGTTCCGGTACATAATTTAATAGCATCACTAACAGGTAATCCCCATTTTTTAAATTGCTGTAAACGTGCATAATGACTTGTCGGTAATTCACCGCCTTCAAGCACGCCAACACCATAACAGAAGAAAGTCAAAGGGCGCTTGGCTGTAATACGAGGATCTAACTGACGTAATGAACCCGCTGCTGCATTACGAGGATTAGCAAATACTTTTCCTCCCGTGCGTCGAGCTTCTTCATTTAAATGCTCAAACCCTTTTTCAGTCATAAAGACTTCTCCACGAATTTCAATTCGTGCGGGGATATTATCGCCATATAAACGCAAAGGAATGGCTTTAATGGTTCTGACATTCTCAGTAATATTTTCTCCAGTGGTACCATCACCACGGGTTGCAGCTTGTACTAAGCGACCATTTTCATACAGTAGACTTACCGCAAGTCCATCTAATTTTAATTCACAACAAAAAGTGATCTCTTCATTATTTTTCAGACGTTCACGTAAACGTTTATCAAATGCTAAATAGGTTGTTTCATCAAAAGCATTATCTAAAGAGAGCATTGGAATTTCATGTCTAACTTGCTCAAAAGCCGTTAAAGGTAATGCCCCTACCCGTTGAGTAGGAGAATCTGGGGTAATGAGTTCAGGATGTTCGGCTTCTAATGCTTTTAGCTTATTCATTAAGCGATCGTATTCAGCATCAGGAATTTCAGGTGCGTCCATGACATGATAGAGATATTCATGGTGACGTAGTGTAACGCGAAGTTCATCAATTTGTTGTTGAATATTTTGATTCATGAGGTATCACCAAAGAAAGAAAAGCCCCCGCAAGCGGGGGCTGAGGTTGTTGGCAATGTGAGAAAAACCAAGTTTCCCCACTTTGTATTATCAGCCGAAAATCAAGTCATTAATTTTCCTGATTTCTTTAAATCTATCCAACCTAGCACCGCAAGCGAGCTTTTGATAAAAAGACTATTGATGTAAATCTAGTGTTCTACGAATTCTAGATTTATAAAGTTCAATTTTTTGTGGTGTTAACAGTTTGCGCTCTTCATCAAGCACAACACCGCCCACATCAGAGGCAATACGCTGAGCTGCTTGCAACATCAATTTAAAGTTTTGATTAGCATCACCATAAGATGGCACCATCATAAACATGGATACGCCAGGCGTGGTTAATTCAGCCATCGTATCAATATTGAAAGTACCCGGTTTTACCATATTGGCAAGACTAAACAATACAGGGCCATTACCCGTCGGGTTAAGATGTCGATGGAAAATATTCATCGCACCAAACTGGAAACCCGCTTGAATAATGCTCTGCATTAACACCTCACCGTCAAGCATTTGACCATGATGAGCGCTGACATTTAATACTAATACCAGCTCTTCCTCTGCTTTTGGCTCTTCTGATCCGGATAAAGCTTGCTCAGCTTGTTTCACATCCGATGAGGTTTCAGCATCCAATGGCCTATCTGTATCAGTGGTATGTATTTCATCACTAGCAACAGAGTTCGACGATTCTGGTATCGGCTCTACATCGGCAAGTTTTGTCTCACTAATATCACCTTCTTTTACATCAGCATGGTTTACCTCTACCTCGGGTATCGGTTGTTTTTGCTGAGGCGCAGAGTCATTATTTTGTTCAATAACATCAAAAACACCAAGACTAGGCTCTCGTTGTAATGAAGTATCGTTAGAATGTCCCTGTGCTGGTGTTCCAGACATAAGTGGATCTTTATCTGCAACTGAGGATTGTGGCGCAAGTGTTGGCTCCGATTTAACCGGTGGCACACTTTGAGCCTCCTGCGTTGAAGTTAAAGACGACATCTGATGATTTGCCTCAGTATACTGGGGTTCATCATCGTTCTCATCTGACTGATAATTCTGTTTCTGACGTTTTACTGGGCGATTACGGAAAAGCTTAGAACGCTCTTTTCGACCAATCCATAAGCCGTGTAATAACAAAGCTATGATTAAAATCGCACCAACAACGATTAATATCAGACGCAAATTTTGCTGCATCATTTCTATCTCTGTTGTCTTGAGGTTTAATAGCCACAATGGCGAATATTACTTTTACTAAGAGTATTTGCCAATGCTTATAAGTGCAAGCCAATACTTAATTTTCTTGTCACAAAGATACACTCTTCAATACCTTATGCGCATTTTTTAGACAATTTATCACTAGTAAGGCTGATTATCTCTCTATATGATACTAGCTTGCCCTTATAGGAGAGAATAGGAAGTATGACAAATTTGACAGAATCGACCAAAAATTTAAATGGATTTCACTATTTTGCACTTGGGTGGCGATTAATTACTCGCCCGGGTCTAAAACGTTTTGTTATTTTACCCTTACTTGCCAATATTATTATTCTCGGTAGTGCCTTTTGGTGGTTATATGGCCAGATTGGTGAAATGGTCAATTGGATGATGGAAAAAGTCCCTGATTGGCTACAGTGGTTAAGCTATGTTATCTGGCCACTGTCAGTTATTTTTATTTTGCTGGTCTTTACCTATTTCTTTAGCACCATAGCCAATATTATCGCTTCGCCTTTTAATGGATTATTAGCGGAAAAATTAGAAGGCCAAATAACGGGTATTAATCCTCCGGATACCGGCTTATTAGGTATTACAAAAGATATTCCACGTATTTTAAAACGAGAAATCATCAAGGTCGTTTATTATTTGCCAAGAGCCATTGTATTGTTATTGCTCTATTTTGTTCCCGTTGTTGGACAAACTATCGCCCCAATTCTTTGGTTTATATTTGGTGCTTGGATGATGGCAATCCAATATAACGACTTTCCATTCGATAACCATAAAGTCTCTTTCGCCAATATGAAATCAACGCTGAAAAAAGACAAATGGAACAATTTACAATTTGGTATGGTAATTAATATCTTCACTATGATCCCAATCTTAAACCTAGTCATTATGCCGGTTGCAATTTGTGGTGCCACTGCCATGTGGTGTGATCGATATCGTCATCAACATGTACAAGCAGGCCAGTGGTAATACCACTGGTTTCATTGTGATTAGAATCTTTTGGAATAAAAAGTAAAAAAAGTTATAAGGATATTCATAAAGCTTATTTCCATCTTTTGCTTGATGGCGTATGGTAATTTCATCTGACCTTATAAAAAATCATGTACCGAGGATAAAAATGAGCAAAATTTTCGAAGATAACTCGCAAACTATTGGCCATACCCCCCTAGTTCGTTTAAAACATTTCGGTAATGGCAATATCTTAGCTAAAGTAGAATCTCGTAATCCAAGCTTTAGTGTAAAATGCCGTATCGGTGCAAATATGATTTGGGATGCAGAAAAAAAAGGTATCCTGAAACCCGGCGTAGAGCTAGTTGAGCCAACCAGTGGTAATACTGGGATTGCCTTGGCTTATGTAGCTGCTGCGCGTGGCTATAAGCTGACACTGACTATGCCTGATACCATGAGTATTGAGCGCCGTAAATTATTAAAAGCATTAGGTGCTAACCTTGTGTTAACTGAGGGCGCTAAAGGTATGAAGGGAGCGATTGATAAAGCGAACGAAATTCGTGATAGCGATCCTAGCCGTTACCTTCTACTACAACAATTTAGTAATCCAGCAAACCCAGAAATTCATGAGAAAACCACAGGCCCTGAAATTTGGAATGACACTGATGGCAAAGTTGATGTAGTTATCGCAGGTGTCGGAACGGGTGGTACCATCACGGGTATTGGTCGCTATTTGAAAAATACTCAAGGTAAAGCTGTCACCATGGTTGCGGTAGAACCTAAAGATTCTCCTGTTATTAGCCAAGCATTAGCAGGTGAAGAAATTAAGCCTGGTCCACATAAAATCCAAGGTATTGGTGCAGGTTTTATCCCTGAAAACTTAGAGTTATCACTATTAGATCGCGTGATCCAAATTACTAACGAAGAAGCATTTGAAACAGCTCGTGACGTTATGACCAAAGAAGGTATTTTAGCGGGTATTTCATCCGGTGCGGCAATTGCGGCTGCAGTGAAATTAGCTAAAGAGCCAGAATTTGCTAATAAGGAAATCGTAGTGATTTTACCTTCTTCAGGTGAACGTTATCTCAGCACCCCACTTTTTGCTGATATCTCTGACAGCTAAATCGCGTCACCTAAAATGTAAAATATTTATTAAAAAAGCACCTTCAGGGTGCTTTTTTTGTGGTAGAGATCAAACTTTGTTATCCAGATAGGTGATTTATTCTGTCGAGTTTAGTATTTAATCAAGTAATTATTTCGAAGGTCGAAATTAATCAGAAAATAGGCAAGTGATAAAAACAGCACTGCTTTCAATTTCTGGGGACTATTTTTATCGGATAACGTAACATGGCTTATATTATCTGATATTGCTACGCAAAGCAGGACAATTTCATCTACACTTACTAAGTCCTGACTTAATGTGAATAATTGAGTTATAAAAGGAAAAAATCCTATGTACCAGCAAGAAGTTACTATTACAGCACCAAACGGCTTACATACTCGTCCTGCAGCACAGTTAGTAAAAGAGGCTAAAACTTTCTCTTCTGATATTAGTCTTATTTCTGGTGGTAAATCAGCCAGCGCGAAGAGCTTATTCAAATTACAAACTTTAGGATTAACCCAAGGTACTGTAGTCACTATTTCTGCTGAAGGCGAAGATGAAAAACAAGCAGTAGAACATTTAGTTAAGTTAATGGCTGAGTTAGAGTAATCCAGTTACCTTTCGCTATTCATTAACGTCCTATTTTCCCCTGAAAATCGCTCAGGGGAATTTATAACTCGATGATTTTAAAACAGCAGTGTCTCTTGATCCTATTTTTTTAAAATTATCACCAGCAAGTCGTAGGATAAATTATGATTTCAGGAATTTTAGCTTCACCGGGTATCGCATTTGGTCAAGCTCTTCTACTTAAAGAAGAACCTATTATTATTAGCCAACGTAAAATCCAAAGTGACGAAGTTGACACCCAAATCGAACGTTTTAAAGATGGTCGTAATAAATCAGCGCAACAACTAGAAATCATTAAAGCCCGTGCTGAAAAAAATCTTGGTGCCGATAAAGCTGAGATTTTTGAAGGCCATATTATGTTATTAGAAGATGAGGAACTCGAACAAGAGATCATATCCCTCATCAAAAGTGACAAGAAAACCGCAGAAGCAGCGGTTCAATCTGTTATTGAAGATCAGGCAACCGCATTAGAAGCCTTAGATGATGAGTACTTAAAAGAGCGTGCGGCTGACGTTCGTGATATTGGTAAGCGCTTAATGCGTAATATCTTAGAGATGCCAATTATCGATTTAAGTGCTATTTCTGAAAAAGTGATTTTAGTTGCTACAGATTTAACGCCATCAGAAACAGCGCAGCTTAGCTTAGACAATGTGTTAGGCTTTATCACTGACTTAGGGGGCAGAACATCGCACACCTCTATCATGGCACGCTCTTTAGAGATCCCAGCGATTGTTGGCACATCTAATGCAACAGAAACCATTAAAAAAGAAGATTATCTGGTTCTTGATGCGATTAACAATAAAATCATTATTAATCCTTCTGATGAAGAGCTCGAAGCATTAAAGGCTATCAAAGAAGAGTACCTACATGAAAAAGAAGAGCTGGCAAAACTAAAAGATTTACCAGCAATTACCCTTGATGGGCATCAAGTTGAAGTTTGCGCTAATATAGGTACTGTACGTGATGTCGCAGGTGCTGAGCGTAATGGTGCGGAAGGTGTTGGACTCTATCGTACTGAATTCCTATTTATGGATAGAGATTCCTTACCAACAGAAGAAGAGCAATTCCAAGCTTATAAAGCTGTGGCTGAAGCTGTAGGCAGTCCTGCGGTCATTATCCGTACTATGGATATTGGTGGCGATAAAGACTTACCTTACATGAATTTACCGAAAGAAGAGAATCCATTCTTAGGTTGGCGTGCAATTCGTATTTGTCTTGACCGCAAAGAGATCCTTCATCCACAATTACGTGCTATCTTAAGAGCGTCTGCTTTTGGTAAACTACGTATTATGTTTCCAATGATTATCTCTGTTGAAGAGATCCGAGCATTGAAAGCGGAACTTGAAATACTGAAAAGCCAGCTTCGTGAAGAAAATAAGCCTTTTGATGAATCTATCGAAGTCGGTGTTATGGTTGAAACGCCAGCAGCGGCTGTTATGGCTCGCCATATGGCAAAAGAAGTTGACTTTTTCAGTATTGGGACTAACGATCTAACACAATATACTCTGGCTGTAGACCGTGGAAATGAGCTGATATCTCATCTATATAATCCAATGTCACCTGCTGTACTTAATCTGATTAAACAGGTGATTGATGCATCACACGCTGAAGGTAAATGGACTGGAATGTGTGGTGAGCTTGCCGGGGATGAACGGGCAACAATGTTGCTTCTGGGCATGGGATTAGATGAGTTTAGTATGAGTGCTATATCAATTCCTCGCATCAAAAAAATTATTCGTAACGCCAATTTTGATGATGCAAAAGCACTGGCAGAGCAAGCACTTGCTCAGCCGACTGCAAAGGAATTAATGGACTTAGTAGAAACTTTTACTAAAGAAAAAACACTGTGCTAATAACGTTAGCCAGAGCCCGGTCCCAACTAAAATAATTAGGAGAAGATTCATGGGTCTGTTTGATAAATTAAAATCACTGGTTTCAGAGGAAAAGAAAGGCAGTGGCACGATTGATATTGTTGCACCACTTTCTGGTGAAATCGTCAATATCGAAGATGTTCCTGATGTTGTTTTCGCTGAAAAAATTGTAGGTGACGGTATTGCTATCAAACCTGCTGGTCATAAAATTGTTGCACCAGTTGATGGTACTATCGGTAAAATTTTCGAGACTAACCATGCTTTCTCTATTGAGTCTGACAACGGTATCGAATTATTTGTCCACTTCGGTATCGACACAGTTGAACTAAAAGGTGAAGGATTTAAACGTATCGCTGAAGAAGGTCAACAAGTTAAAGTCGGTGATACTGTTTTAGAATTTGATTTAGCTGTTTTAGAAGAAAAAGCAAAATCGGTATTAACACCGGTTGTAATTTCTAATATGGATGAAATCCAAGGTTTAACTAAAATGACAGGCCCAGTAACTGTTGGTGAAACCGTTGTAATGCAGATCAAAAAATAATTTTTAATCTGTTCTCACTTTTAAACCGCCACATTTCCTCTGTGGCGGTTTTTATATGCAAGCGAATGAGCTTTAACGAGCGCAGAAAACTCAACCAAACACCCCAGTTGATAAATAGCGATCGCCTCTATCACAAATAATCGCCACAATCACAGCCCCTGGGTTCTCTTTAGCAACGCGTATTGCACCAGCTACGGCTCCCCCAGAACTAACGCCACAGAATATACCTTCTTTACTCGCTAATAGGCGCATGGTTTGTTCTGCTTCTGTTTGGGACATATCTATAACACTATCAACCAACTCTTTTCGAAAAATACCGGGTAAATAGGCTGGAGACCAACGACGAATACCCGGAATTTGACTTTTTTCTTCCGGTTGTAAACCGACAATTTTTACTGTGTCCGATTGTGTTTTTAGGTAACTCCCCACCCCAGTTATCGTACCTGTTGTTCCCATGCTAGAAACAAAATGGGTAATACGCCCTTGAGTCTGTTGCCAAATTTCAGGGCCAGTTGAAGTAAAATGCGCTCGAGGGTTATCGGGGTTATTAAACTGATCTAATACCTTGCCTTCACCTTTACGCTCCATTTCTTGCGCTAAATCTCTCGCCCCTTCCATACCAATTTCGCGGCTAACCAAAATAAGCTCGGCGCCATACGCTTGCATGGATGCTTGACGCTCTTTACTCATATTTTCTGGCATTAATAATTTTAGTCGATAACCTTTTACTGCCGCTATCATCGCTAAAGCAATCCCTGTATTACCACTGGTTGCCTCAATTAATGTATCGCCAGGTTTAATTTCACCGCGTAATTCAGCTTGCTCAATCATCGATAACGCGGCTCTATCTTTCACAGAACCCGCCGGATTATTACCTTCAAGCTTAACCCATATTTCTGCATCTAATCCTTGTGAAAGTCGTTGTAATTTGACCAATGGTGTATTACCAATAAATTGTTCTAAGCCTGCCACAATAAATCCCTGATCATTTATTTGTTTGTATTAATGAAGAAATCATATTTAACTTATTAACGCAATAAAATTAACATTTTTTAATAGATTTTATTCTTTTTCGTGTTATAGCCTGTATAGTCAGTTTTACTCAATAGCCAAAATACCCATGCAAAAAAATCTGCATGGGCAGTCATTAACTGTAATAAAAGAATAATGCTATTTTTTAAGCTGTGTATGCCAGTGAAACTGTTGTTAAGGGACGCTCTTGTGCATATAACCGCGCTTTTGCACCGCCCATATAGTAAATATCACCTTTATGGGGTATTGATGTCATATCATTCCATACCGCGCTAATTGGCGTATTTCCCCACTCAATAGGCTGTAAAACCAATTGCCAATAGTGTCCTTTAGGAGTCACTTCTATTACTTTGACGGGAAGTTTACATAAGCTATCACTATGCGGGTTAAGTGAAATTTCCCAAGGGCGCAAAAAAACATCAACTTTGCCTTGATAGAGCGGCGTAACCGATAAAGGTAAGTGATAGCCAGCAATTTGTAATTGCGCACCATTAATTTCACCTTGGAGATGATTAACATCACCGAGAAATTCTAAAACAAAGCGACTTTCAGGCGTGTGCCAAACTTGTTGCGGTGTACCCACTTGTTCGATTTTGCCATTTCCCATAATAACGATGCGATCAGCGACTTCCATTGCTTCTTGTTGATCATGGGTGACAAAAACACTGGTAAATTTAAGCTCACTATGTAATTCCCGTAGCCAACTGCGTAATTCAGTTCTCACTTTGGCATCTAACGCACCGAAAGGCTCATCGAGTAATAAAATTTGTGGCTCTACAGCCAATGCTCTCGCTAAAGCTACGCGCTGTTTTTGCCCTCCTGAAAGTTGTGCAGGATAACGCTGTGCTAAATGAGGCAGTTGGATCATCTCTAATAATTGCGTGACTTTTTTATCAATCGCGGCTTTGTTAGGACGTTCGCGACGTGGTAATACGGTTAAGCCAAAGGCAATATTTTCAAATACCGTCATATGGCGAAACAGTGCATAGTGTTGGAAAACAAACCCAACTTTGCGCTCGCGGGCATGTAAACGACTGACATCTTGCCCTGCAAAACAGATTTTACCTTCCGTTTGATGCTCAAGTCCTGCAATGATACGTAATAGTGTGGTTTTACCTGAGCCTGATGGCCCCAATAGCGCCATCATCTCACCGGAATTGACCGTTAAATTCACGTCATGCAACACTTCAGTGCGATCAAAATATTTTGTGACATGATTAATTTCAATACTCATATTTTGCCCCTGTTTTGCGTTATTGCTGACGTTCTAAATGCCATTGCAACGCACTTTTAACCATTAATGTAATAATTGCCATCATGGCAAGTAATGCTGCTGCCGTAAAAGCCCCCACAGTGTTGTAGTCTTGGTGCAAAAGTTCGACCTGTAAAGGCAGTGAATAGGTTTCACCACGAATAGCACCCGAAACAACAGAGACGGCACCAAATTCCCCTATAGCACGTGCATTTGTTAAAACCACACCGTAGAGCAATGCCCAACGAATATTAGGTAATGTCACTCGCCAAAACATTTTCCAACTACTGGCACCTAATAATACAGCAGCTTCATCCTCTTGGCTTCCTTGGCTCATCATCACTGGGACAAGCTCTCTCACGACAAAAGGACAAGTGACAAATACCGTCACTAATACCATACCGGGCCAAGAGAACATTAACTGAATATCGAATTGTTCCAACCACTGCCCTGCCCAACCATTGCTACCATAAAAAAGCAGATAGAGCAGTCCCGCAACGACAGGAGATACCGCAAATGGGATATCAATCAGCGTCATTAACCACTGACGACCCGGAAAACGAAAACGCGTAACAAGCCATGCCATACTAATACCAAACAACATATTTATCGGTACAGTAATTAAAGCGATAAGTAGCGTAAGCCAAACAGCATGTAACATATCGCTATCTAGCAAGTTGTCGGTAAATATTTCTATGCCTTTTGAAAACGCAGTCATAAAGATCCACGCAATAGGCACCACTAAAAATAAAATGGATAACACAACGCCTGTAAGGATCAATCCCCATTTTACCCAATCAATTTGGCGACGATAAAGAGAGCGTTGTTGCGCTATATCCGACATTAGTGCCCCCTTAATCGCTTGCCAAAGCGACTTTGTAATCCATTAATTGAAAACAGTAAGACTAATGAAACCAATAAAATAACAGAAGCGACCGCGCTGGCTGCAGGATAATCAAACTCCTGTAATCGAATAAATATCATCAAAGAAACCACTTCGGTCTGCCATGCAATATTGCCAGCAATAAAAATAACAGCACCAAATTCCCCTAAACTACGCGTAAAAGAGAGCGCAGTACCGGCTAATAACGCCGGAGACAATTCAGGTAACACAACTTTACGGAACGTTTGCCAACGGTTTGCCCCTAATGTTTCAGCCGCTTCTTCATATTCAGGGCCTAACTCTTCTAAAACAGGTTGCACTGTTCTGACCACAAACGGCAAACTAGTAAAAGACATCGCCACAGCAATACCAATCCATGTATTGATCACCTTGATATCAAACTTATCTAACACCAAGCCATACCATCCTTGTGTAGAAAACAACGTTGCTAAGGTTAATCCCGCTACCGCTGTAGGTAAGGCAAAAGGTAAATCCATTAATCCATCAAGAAACTTTCTGCCGGGGAAACGATAGCGCGTAATGATCCACGCTAATAACATGCCAAAAATAGCATTAAAAATACTTGCAACACCGGCTGACAACAAAGTGACTTTATACGCTGCCACAATTTGAGGGTGGGTTATCACCGCCCAATATTGTGCCCAACTCATTTCAGATAACTGCACAACCAGCGCACTCATAGGTAGCAATAAGATCAAACAAGTATAAAAAAGCGTACTACCTAAACTAAGCCCAAATCCGGGTAATACTCGCTTGCTGGCTGTGGCAAACATTATTGGCGTCCTTCTAATAATAATTTATCTAGCGTGCCATCTGTAGCAAAATGCGTTTTCATCACTTGGTTCCAATCACCAAACACATCTTCAATGGTAAATAATGAAGTGGCTGGAAATTGATCTGCTTTTTTCGCCATCACCGCTTTATCATTTACGCGATAGTTAAATTGTGTGATGATCTCCTGAGCTCTCGGGCTATATAAATAATTTAGGTAAGCTTTGGCGAGGGTTTCTGTTTTATTGCGTTGCACATTTTTATCAATCCATGCCACAGGAAACTCCGCTAAAATATCTACAGGAGGGACAATAACTTGATAATCATCTTCACCATATTGCTGGCGAATATTATTTACTTCAGACTCAAAACTAATTAAAACATCACCAAGTCCACGTTCAATAAATGAGGTCGTTGCCCCCCGTCCCCCGGTATCAAATACCGCAACATTTTTAAGTAACTTTGTCATAGCATCACGGGTTTGCGCTTCATTTCCATAAGCTTTTTCAAACGCTCCCCATGCGGCTAAATAGGTATAACGACCGTTACCTGATGTTTTTGGGTTAGGGAAAACCACTTTGACATCTTCACGGGTCAAATCTTGCCAAGAAGTGATATTTTTAGGATTTCCTTTACGAACCAAATAGGCCATTGTGGAATAATAAGGTGAGCTATTATTAGGTAGACGTTGTTGCCAATCAGCAGGAATAAGCTTGCCTTTATCATGCAAAATTTGTACATCCGTCACCTGGTTATAAGTGACAACATCCGCAGGTAAACCTTGTAATATGGCTAATGCTTGTTTAGAAGAGCCAGCATGGGACTGTTTGATAGTGACTTTGTCATCAGGATGTTGAGCATCCCATTGAGTTTTAAAATCACTATTAAGCTGTGTAAATAACTCGCGAGCAATATCGTAAGAGCTATTAAGTAATTGAGCTGCATTTGCATAACTACTCGCAACCAAAGACAATGCAACGGTTGCCTGTAATGCAAAAGTTCGGATTGTTTTGTTCTTCATTATAGTACCCATCAGCGTAAGTCTTATTCTAATGGTTACTCTATCGGCTTTATTTATAACAGTGTAGTTAGCTTTTGTTATTTGATATAACTAATAGCTATTATAAATGGATAAAGAGTGAGATTGCCCAAATAAATAAGCATCATAATGATTTAACTGAAAATAATTCAACATTGAGATATCGAGAAACGACCTCGTCAAAATAAAAACGCCAGCATAGTAAATGATACTGGCGTGGCAAAATAGTAGTGTAACGCTAAGACTTACAGAGCGGCTAATACTTCATAAGAAGGAGCGAAATAGTAGCTACCTGTCACAGGTTTACTCATACGCAGTAAATCATCGTATTTACCATCAACTTCACCAAACATACTGAGTAATTGCTGTTCAATATTATATAAACGACCACAGTAAGCTAAGAAATAGAGACCATGTTTACCACTAGCAGTTCCATAAGGTAAGCTATGACGCAAAATCGCTAACTCTTCACCATTTTCTTCAATGGCAACACGGGATACATGAGAGGTAATATTGCGTTCTGATTCATCCAACTCAATGCTCTCTTTTTTAGTACGACCAATCATTTTTTCTTGATCTGATTCACTAAAACGCGCCCATTTTTTTAGGTTATGCTCATAGCGTTGAACTAAAACATAGCTACCACCAGCATCAATACCTTCATTAATTAAAGCAACACCATAGCGCTCGTCACCAACTGGATTTTCTGAGCCGTCAATAAAACCACTAAGATCACGCTCTTCAATCCAGCGGAAACCGTGGATCTCTTCTTCTATTTGGAGCACGTTACCAAAAGCAGCTATTGCAGCTTGCGCTAATGAGAAATTCACATCATGACGCATGGATTGGATATGGATAAGCATATCGCGCTGAGTCGCAGGAGCTAACCCTTTACCTAATGGACGAAATGGCTTTAACTCTGGCGCACTATTATTATCTGATAATTTTTTCCAAAGATCTGAACCAAAAGCTACTACGGCACCTAATGAAGCATCAGGATACTGTTTTTGTAATTCGCTAAGGGATTGCATAAATTGTTGGCAGCCTTGACGTAGTTGATCAATTTCCCCCACCACCATTGCTTCAATAAATAGACCGAATTTACTATGTGCGACTAAAATACCGCTTTGTGCATGAGACATATTGCTTCCCTAATAAATAATAAAAAACATATAAATTAATGTGGTTTATTATATCCAACATTTATTTTTAGGCTTTGCTATTTAACAAATTTTTGTTAGCAGAAAAGGTAAATATAAAATTATTTTATTAATAACACTTAAAAATAACCTATTTTTGCCAAACAATTTGTGTTACCTGCCAATTTGCTAATGTTTCATCGGGTGGCATTAGACCATCAGGGCCATCCCATTGCCCAGCAAAAACATAGCTCACTGATTTTGCTTGTTCTGATTGGCATTGAATGGTTTTTTGCTTATCAACTTTCGGCCCGTTACTGCACATACCAAATGCTTTTTTATAAATATCTTTAAATGGTGTACCTATTGTCGTTCCCCACGCTGTTTTCGCATTAGGATCAGATACCGTGATTTTATCTACTGTGCCCTTTTCTTGGCCATAAAAAGCCACTTGTACTTTTTCATCTTCAAGTGCTTGCACAATAACTATAATATTGCCTTGTTGCATTTCCATTCCTTGTCGGTAATGGAAACGGCTACCCAACTCTTTTTCGATCGCTTGCTCTGTCACTGCCGTTGAAGCAGTGATATTACCTAATCCATTTGCAGAAACCGTTAACGTCTCATTTGAGAACCAATTCATTGGATTAAGTGCAGAAAAAGACATTCCCCCCATGGATGAACAGCCACTTAATAGCAAGACACTTGTGCTTAAGCACAAGGGTAACCAAAATTTAGGCATTATAAATACTCCATTTCACTTTTTCGTTATAAATTCAATTGATGCTAAGGCAACAAGTTTTTACTCGCGTTAAACTAAAATAACTGAATACTTCAGACTAGTTACGACCATAACTCAGCCAAGTTTGTTCCCTTAAATCGACAATATCAGATTTTATCCAGTAAATAAGCAAGGTTAAGTTCTTTTTTATCGAGGCAACATCATGATAGGAAAGAAAGTACAAAAAAAGAAAATCCTCTCTATTAACCGATTAAAATTATCTTAACAGTCAATAAAAGAGGATTTAGCGAAGAATTAAAGATCGAAGTCCTGATCGATAATTAGGCGTTTAGTGTAAGCCGTATTCTCTTGATTTTGATCTTCATAGAGAAGCTTTTCAAACATACAAATAGTGGCATCGTTCTCTTCGGGGATCATTAAAGTAATTTGTGGACACCCTTTTGCAATGAGTTTTTTCTCTAGCCGAGAGATTAGTGCATTGGCAATTCCTCTACCGCGAAACTCAGGATGAACGCCCAAATAGTAAAGCGAGCCACGATGACCATCATAGCCTCCCATTACACTACCGACTATTTCGCCAGCAACCTCTGCGATTAAAAAGAGATCGGGGGAGTGGTTAATCTTTCGTTCAATATCAATTTCAGGATCATTTTCTGGTGAGATCAAGTCGCAACGTTCCCAAAGTGTAATGATTGCCTCAAAATCATCTTGACGGAATACACGTATTTCCATTGTTTTGCCTGTTATCTTTCACAAGTTACTAAATTTATTATCCCTTGTTTACTTTATCAATCAACTTCAAAATGAGAGCATAGGTCATATCGCGTTCCATTTTTAATAAATATGATAAAAACTGTAGGTTATTATGAGTTTACCTGATATTCATCGTGTGCAATCATTTTTTTTGTCGTTGCAAGATAGTATTTGCCATGCTATTGAAAATATAGACCAAAAAGCAACCTTTCAGCAAGATAATTGGCAAAGAGAAGCTGGCGGTGGTGGTCGTACTCGAGTGCTCACCCAAGGTGCTATTTTTGAACAAGCGGGTGTTAATTTTTCCCATGTTTATGGAGATGCCTTACCTGCATCAGCCACGGCTCATCGCCCTGAATTAAGCGGTCGTCGTTTTCAAGCAATGGGCGTTTCATTAGTTATTCACCCTCTTAATCCCTATATTCCTACTTCACATGCAAATGTTCGTTTTTTTATTGCTGAAAAAGAGGGAGAAGATCCTGTATGGTGGTTTGGTGGAGGCTTTGACTTAACGCCTTATTATGGATTTGAAGAAGATGTTATCCATTGGCATAAAGTTGCTAAATCTGTGTGTGATCCCTTTAGCCAAGATTATTATGCTCGATATAAAAAATGGTGTGATGACTATTTTTATTTAAAACATCGTAACGAGCCGCGTGGCGTCGGTGGTCTATTTTTTGATGACTTAAACACTCCTGATTTCGATCACTGTTTTGAATTTGTACAACATGTCGGGCAAGGCTACCTGGATGCCTACTTGCCGATTGTCGAAAAACGCAAATCTATACCCTGGGGAGAGCGTGAACGCCAATTCCAACTTTATCGCCGTGGCCGTTATGTCGAGTTTAATTTGGTTTGGGATAGAGGCACGCTATTTGGTTTACAAAGTGGCGGACGTACTGAATCCATTTTAATGTCAATGCCACCATTAGTGCGCTTTGCATATGATTATCGCCCTGAACCTAATACTCCCGAAGCTAAGCTGTATACTGATTTTTTAATTCACAAAGAGTGGGTATAGCAGTTACTGACGCATTAAAACTAAAGCCATTTATTTATTATAATTGGCTTTAGTTTGGTAAAAATTACTGCTTTATTAATTAGTCATTAAATAAAAAGGCGAGTAATCCAGTCACTTTATTTTTATTTTCCCACCCCTCTCCTCTCATACAAATATCAAAATACTGTTTACGCTCTGCTTCATTGGCATCATAACGAGAATAGGAATGATAATTTGAATTAGGAATAGTAACTTCTTTACCATCTACTGTTATCGTTGAAGAAGAAGGATAGCTATAATTTGGCGTTGAACTCAAATAATGCTCAGGGTAGCGTTGTTTTGCTTCTTGCATACATAGATTTTTAGCGATATCTAAAGGTGTGGGATTTTTCATATTTACTTGCCATTTTTCTGGCGTAGCACAGCCAGAAAGTAAAAAAATAGCAAAACCCATAGTTATTTTTTTCAAAGTAAAAAACTCATTAATACGAATAGTAATCAGTTACAATTTAACTGTTTTTTGAAAAAAATAATTAATTTTTGCTTAAATTGTTTCGATTTCTTTTATGAAAGTATGAAGAATTCATCAATAATCAATAAAAAAACTGAGTCCAGTGAAACGAACTCAGTTTTTATTCTACATTTAACTGGCTATTTAATTTATTTTGATTTCTTTAAATGAGCCATTAAACGCTTACGTTTACGTATTTGCGAAGCTGTTAATTTATTTTTCTTATCCGCATAAGGGTTTTCCCCTTCTTTAAATTGAATACGGATAGGAGTTCCCATCACTTGTAGTGTGCGACGGAAATAATTCATTAAATAGCGTTTATAGCTATCAGGTAAATCAGACACTTGGTTACCATGAATAACCACGACAGGTGGATTATATCCCCCAGCATGGGCATATTTCATTTTTACACGGCGTCCACGAATAAGAGGGGGTTGGTGATCATCCTCTGCCATCTTCATTATGCGCGTCAACATTGATGTACCAACACGACGTGTCGCGCAAGTATAGGCTTCTTGAATCGACTCAAACAGATTACCAACACCACTACCATGTAATGCCGAGATAAAATGAACGCGGGCAAAATCAACAAAACCTAATTTGAGATCAAGCATATCTTTAACTTGTTCGCGATCTTCTTGGGTCATACCATCCCATTTATTGACAGCAATAACTAAAGAGCGTCCAGAATTAAGAATATAACCTAATAAAGAGAGATCTTGATCTGAAATCCCCTCACGAGCATCAATAACAAGTAGTGCAACATTACAATCTTCAATCGCTTGTAATGTTTTGATCACTGAGAATTTTTCTACCGTTTCTTTTACTTTTCCGCGTTTACGAACGCCAGCGGTATCAATAAGGATATACTCCTTATCATCACGCTCCATCGGTATGTAAATACTATCACGGGTAGTGCCTGGCATATCGTAAACTACAACACGCTCTTCACCTAACATACGGTTAGTCAGAGTTGATTTACCTACATTAGGGCGGCCTACAATAGCTAATTTAACAGGAAGTGTTGTCGGATCGAAATCCTCCTCTTCTTCCTCTTCTTCTTGCTCTTTCTGCTCTGCTTCTAAAGCAGCCCAATAAGCGGCATTCTCTTCTTCTTCTGTTAATTCTTTCTCTTCTTCGACGACTTTACCCACAATAGGTAACAACGCTTGCTCAATCAGTTGAGAAACACCACGACCATGTGAAGCTGCAATAGGGAATATTTCCCCTAATCCTAAAGAGTAGAAATCAGCCAAAGCGGTATCAATATCGATACCATCTGTTTTATTCGCCACTAAATAGGTTTTTTTCTCAACACCACGCAAGTGTTTAGCAATACCTTGGTCGGCTGGCATTAATCCTGCTCGCGCATCGACTAAAAATAGCACAATATCGGCTTCTTGAATGGCTTGCAGTGATTGTGATGCCATATGGGTTTCTACACCCTCTTCTGCACCATCAATACCACCAGTATCAATGATAATAAACTCTTCACCGTCTAATTCTGCACGACCATATTTACGGTCACGGGTAAGTCCAGGAAAATCCGCAACTAATGCGTCTCTTGTGCGTGTTAGTCGGTTAAATAATGTGGATTTTCCCACATTAGGGCGCCCTACTAAGGCAATAACGGGTATCATTTTTTGATGCCTCATAAAAATACAATCATAAATCTGATGGTATTTTACATGTAAATACTAAAAAGACGAAACGGCTCCTTTAAAGGAGCCGTAAAATAATTATATTTGTCAGTGCTTAATTACCGACGATATAGATAAAGTTTACCGTCACGTGCTTGGATCATCAGTTTATCTTGAACAGCCTGTGGACGGCTTAATAAACCTGAGCTATTTACTTTATTTTGAGCAATAAATTTGCCTGTACTGGTATCAATCCAATGGAGATAGCCTTCTGCATCTCCCACCACTAAATAACCATCAACGATAGCCGGGGCGGTTAAATTACGGTGCAGTAGATCTTCTTGTGTCCATAATGTCACACCATCAGATTTGCGCACAGCTAAAACTCGGTCATTTTGGTCAACAAGGTATAGATTGTCACCCAAAAGTACCATGTCATTAACTGAACCTAAATCACGTTTCCAGATGATCTGTCCTGAACGCATATCTAGACTGACTAAATTACCGTTGTAAGCCATGGCATAAACAGTATTTTCATCAATAATTGGCGTAATATCGACATCATTTAAGCGGCTGATCTCAGTAGAACCTTTCACTTGTGAAATATTTTGCTGCCAAACTAATTGCCCTTGAGATAACACCACCGCACTAACACGGCCATTATCAGCGCCCACAATCGCTGCACCATAAGCAACAGCCGGTGCTGATTCACCACGTACGGATAATGATGGTGTATCTAAGTTGACCGTCCATGATACTTCACCTGTCAGCAAATCAAGCCCTTGCAACATACCGTTACTGGTATGAATAAGCACTAAACCATCACTAACAACAGGTTTGGAAATCGCTTCTCCGGCAACATCTGTCTCCCAATCAATAGAGCCATCATCTGTATTTAAAGCATACACTTTTGCTTTTTCTGTGCCGACAAAAACACGAGTACCAGAGACGGTTAAACCACCGGAAAGTAATGCTGATTCATTAGAGGAGAAGAAACCTTTTTTAGTTGAGAGATCTTGAGACCAAATCTCTTTACCCGTTTCTAATTCTAATGCTTTAACTACCCCATGGCGATCAGCGACATACACAACTGAACCATCCCATGCTGGTGACAAGTGGGAATAGTATTTTCCAATACCATTGCCAACCGATTTGTCCCACACCACATAAGGGGTAAATTGGCTCTGCACCTCAGGCAATGGAGACATTGTCACATTATCCTGCTCACTAGAACACCCAGCTAATAATGCTGATGCTAGTAGACCGATCAGGAGAGTTTTACGCAGTTGCATGTCTGAAGATCCCTTTAATTGGATAAATTATTGAGTTTAAGTTCAACCAATGAGCGAATAGCGCCTGCATTTTCATCATTCAATGCATTACGATAAGCGGCGGCTGCACCTGCGTTATCGCCTTTTTTCGCTAATACATCACCACGGATATAATTTTTCATTCCATCCCATGCTTTACTTTTCACTTGCTCTAATGAAATTAACGCAGCATCAGTTTTATCTAATGCCAGTTGCACACGAGCTAAGCGAAGGTTAAGCATATCTGCAAATGCTTCATTCTTTACCATAGATATTGCTTTAGTCAGGTGAGTTTCACCTTTGGCTAAATCGTTGGCATCAATTGCTAATTGAGCTAACTCTAAAGAGGCTAAAGCACCATAAATATCGTTAGTTTCAGAAACAAATTTTTCGGCTAATGCGATATTTTCAGGCGTTGGTTTCGTTAATGCTTCATTTATTGTTGCAAATTCACCCGCACTCTCTTGTAGACGGTTGGCTTGATGTGATTGCCAATATTTCCAACCCCAAATTCCACCCACGCCAATGACAATAGCGAGAATGATCGTTAAACCATAATTTTTTAAAAACTGTTTAATTGCATCAACTTGTTCGTTTTCGGTGCTATAAACTTCCACAAGTCTCTCCTTAACCTAATAACAGCGTCAATTGTTGGGCCAGTTCGCTACGCGATACAATGGTCTGTTCACCTGAACGTAAATCTTTCACGGCTACTGTGCCAGCGTTAATTTCATCTTCACCTAAAATTAACGCGATTTTAGCACCATGTTTATCAGCACGTCCTAATTGCTTTTTAAAATTGCCTTTACCGTGATTGGTCATTAAGCGCAATGTAGGTAATTGATCACGGATTTCTTCTGCCAGCATTAATGCTGCACTTTGGCTATTATCACCAAAAGACGCAAGGTAAACATCAGCGACATGAGTATCAGCAACAAACTCAGGATTAACCGCTTGAACTAATAAGATCATGCGCTCCATCCCCATGGCAAAACCGACCGCAGGCGTTGGGTGTCCACCTAATTGTTTCACTAATCCATCATAGCGACCACCCGCACATACCGTTCCTTGTGAACCTAATGCACTGGTTACCCATTCAAAAACAGTACGGTTATAATAATCTAAGCCTCGGACTAAACGCTGATTAACACGATAAGTAATACCTACAGCATCAAGTAATGCACATAAACCATCAAAGTGTTCTCTTGATTCGTCATCAAGATAATCGAAAAGTTCAGGCGCATCATTCAATAAAGTCTGAATTTCAGGATTTTTAGAGTCTAAAACACGTAATGGGTTAGAATACATACGACGTTTGCAATCTTCATCTAATTGATCAACGTGTTGCTCTAAAAATGCGACTAATGCTTCACGGTATTTTGCCCGCGCTTCGAGTGAACCAATAGAGTTCAGTTCTAAAGTCACGTGCTCTGCAATACCTAACGCCTTCCACCAGCGTGCCGTTAACATAATCAGTTCAGCATCAATATCAGGCCCTTGTAGGCCAAATACTTCTGCACCTAATTGGTGAAATTGGCGATAACGACCTTTTTGAGGGCGTTCATAACGGAACATTGGCCCTAAATACCATAAGCGTTGCTCTTGGTTATAAAGTAAACCATGTTCAATTCCTGCGCGGACACAACCTGCGGTATTTTCAGGACGTAAGGTTAAGCTTTGTGCGTCTTCACCTCGATCGGTAAAAGTATACATTTCTTTTTCAACAACATCGGTCACTTCACCAATTGCTCGCTGAAATAGAGGGGTATGCTCTACGATAGGTGTTCTAATTTCACTAAAACCATAACCGGCTAAAATTTGTTTTAGCGTATTTTCGATTTTCTGCCATACCCGCGTATCAGCAGGTAGGTAGTCATTCATACCACGAATGGCTTGGATTTTTTGTGCCACTTTTTTTCTCTAATAGTTATTAATTGATCAATAAACTGATTATAGAAGCGAAAACAATCAGTATTCAATGTGAAATCAATAGTAATACAGGCTCATTAGTTAATGAGCCTGTTAATTGCGTGTTATTTATCCAATTGATTTATATTAATTCGGAGGTTGCCGTCAAGCATTGCCGCTTTTGTACGGATTTTCGCCTCTAATAAATCAATCATATTACTATTATCAAGACGCTCTTTTTGTCTTACACCGTCTTCATAAAAACCACTGCGCGTTTTAGCTCCGGTTACACCTAGTGTAGAAACTTCGGCTTCACCAGGACCATTAACCACACAGCCAATAATAGAAACATCCATTGGTGTAATGATATCTTCAAGACGTTGTTCTAATTCATTAACTGTACCAATAACATCAAACTCTTGACGAGAGCATGTTGGGCAAGCAATAAAATTGATACCACGAGAGCGAATACGTAATGATTTTAAGATATCAAAGCCAACTTTTACTTCTTCAACCGGATCTGCGGCTAAAGAGATACGTAAAGTATCACCGATACCTTCTGATAGAAGGATCCCAAGGCCTATAGCTGATTTCACTGATCCGGCTCTTGCACCACCAGCTTCGGTGATCCCTAAATGTAAAGGCTGATCAATTTTTTTCGCTAATAAACGATAAGAATCAACAGCAAGGAAAACGTCAGAAGCTTTTACACTGACTTTAAACTGATCAAAGTTCAATTTATCTAAGATATCAACGTGGCGCATAGCCGATTCAACTAGCGCTTCAGGGGTTGGCTCACCATACTTTTCTTGAATATCTTTCTCTAGTGACCCCCCATTCACACCAATACGAATGGGAATATTGCGATCCCGGGCACAATCGACAACTTGACGAATACGCTCTTCATTACCAATATTACCAGGATTAATACGTAAACAATCGACACCATATTCAGCAACTTTAAGTGCAATACGATAATCAAAATGAATATCAGCGACCAAAGGTACTTTCACTTGTTGCTTAATTAGTTTGAATGCTTCAGCCGCATCCATAGTTGGTACAGAAACACGTACAATATCCACCCCAACACGTTCCAGAGACTTAATCTGGTTTACAGTCGCTTCAACGTCTGTTGTTCGTGTGTTCGTCATCGACTGTACCGCGATAGGAGCCCCATCGCCAATAGGTACATTACCAACATAAATTCGCGTCGATTTACGACGAATAATAGGTGATTCTTTATGCATTGATTAATTCTCCCATGCTTCCATGCTTGCTCAAATGTATAGTCAGATTAAGCGCTCGGTACTGTTATTTTTGCTATTTTTCCAGTAAAACGGCTTAAGTCAACAGCTTCACCATTAAACTGTAAACGAGTAACAGAAGGTGCGCCTATTTTTAGTTTATAAGGTTGCTCACCATTAAATTCCAAACGGTCACCGGCTTTCTTAATACCATTAAATAAAACTTTATTTTGAGCATTACGAATTTCTAACCAGCATTCACCATCAAACATCAAGACCAGTTGATTTTCCACAATTGGTGCGGGTGTTGAATTGCCTTCAGCAGAATCAGCACGAGAAGTCGTTGATGTGGTTAATGGTGACACCGGTAATGGAACTGTTTTAACTTCTGCCTCAGGTGTGGCATCTGTTACTGATGGCTCGGCAACCTTATTAGCCTGATTATCTACTAATGGAGAAGCAGGCACTTGTACATTTTCACCCTCAGATGATGGGCTATTATTATCTAAGGTTGATAAAGGAGATTCTATCGTATTGGTGTTTTCTTGCGGACTATTTTGTCCTATGTCTTGCGAAGCCATAGAGACTAATTCTTGTTGATCGGCTTGATGACCCTGCCACCACCATAAACCGACTAAAGCTATCATTGCTATTACAATAACCCAAGTCAATTTCATCAACCAGCCTTCACGCTTTTTATGACGCTTACCCAATGAGTAATTTTGTGTTGTTGTGACTTTAACTTGTTTTATTGGGGCTTGTTGATCAATTAGACCTAGAATTGCGCTTTCAGGAACACCGACAAGTTTTGCATAAGAGCGCATATAACCACGTAAAAATGTCGGTGCAATACCAGAAGAGATAGTATCAGCTTCAATTTCACATACTGTTGTTAACTTCAAACAAAGTCGATCAGCAACAGTCTGCTGAGTTAGCCCCGCTTTTTCACGTGCCTGACGTAAAAGTTGACCCGCTGTTAATTTCACTTCTTCGGTTTTGTTTTCAGTATTCATTAGCAATCTAGGCACTGTGGCTATTGGATGTTTAACATTGATGAACACGAGAAAATACAGTTTTTAACGTCCTCATCGCGAATTTGGTGATTTTTGGTATTCAGCATGCTGACAAACCAAATAATCTGACGGTATATCCTCAATTAACACATTATTGTTGTTTAATAAATTTTGTTCACAAAGGAAATTACCATAAAACCTTAATACATTAACATTTACTGGCTTCGACTTCATCGCTAATTTGTAATAATCTAGCGCCTGAATAGGATTTCCCAATAACTGGGATGTTAATGCCATTCCTAAATTTGCTTCAGGATGCTCAGGCATCACTGACAGCACTTTTTGAAAATGATATTGGGCTATCTGATATTGTTGCTCAGCCAGATAAGCGTCCCCTAATTGAAGACGAAGAGGCACTGCAACATGTTTTTTATTTGCTGTTGATTGGCAGCCTATTGTCAATAACACCAAGCAGATAGCAACAACCTTTGATGACATCCTTATCATCGTTATCTTCCTTAAATTAATTCATTCTTGCAACTCTCTACTTTGTTTTAAAACCACAGCACAAAGCGAGAGTTATCCACCTCTATCAGACTGCTTTTACTGAAATTGGTTCACCTTGCAGACGTTTTTTCAGAGTACGCTTAGTTCGGTCAATCACATCACCAGCAAGTTGACCACAGGCAGCGTCAATATCATCACCACGAGTTTTACGTACAATAGTGGTGAAACCATATTCCATTAACACTTTAGAGAAACGATCAATGCGACTATTAGAACTACGTCCATAAGGTGCGCCTGGGAACGGGTTCCATGGAATTAAGTTGATTTTACAAGGTGTATCTTTTAAGCACTCTGCTAATTGATGTGCTTGTTCAGTGCTGTCATTAATATGATCAAGCATGACATACTCAACAGTAACTCGACCTTGGTTTGCATTAGATTTAGCAATATAACGACGCACGCCATCAAGAAACATTTCAATATTATATTTCTTGTTAATAGGAACAATTTCATCACGAATATCATCTGTTGGTGCATGCAATGAAATCGCTAAAGCAACATCAACCGCATCAGCTAATTTATCTAATGCAGGTACGACACCGGATGTAGACACGGTGACTCGACGTTTAGATAAACCAAAGCCAAAGTCATCCATCATAATTTCAAGAGCAGGAATAACATTGTTAAGGTTAAGTAATGGTTCACCCATTCCCATCATAACAACATTAGTGATTGGACGACGGCCTGTCTCTTTTAAAGCACCAATAATTTTAGCAGCACGCCACACTTGGCCGATAATTTCAGAAACTTTAAGGTTACGGTTAAAACCTTGTTGTGCCGTTGAACAGAATTTACACTCTAACGCGCAACCCACTTGTGACGAAACACATAACGTCGCACGATCATCTTCAGGAATATAGACTGTTTCAACTTGTTGAGAGCCTACTTTAATCGCCCACTTAATAGTGCCATCCGCAGAGCGTTGTTCTTCAGACACTTCAGGTGCCTTGATTTCGGCAATCTCTTTTAACTTCGCACGCAGCACTTTATTGATATCTGTCATCTGATCAAAATCATCATAGCAATAATGGTATATCCATTTCATGATTTGATCAGCGCGGAAAGGCTTTTCGCCCATAGAGACAAAAAGCTCACGCATCTGTTTACGATTTAAATCTAACAGATTGATTTTTGTTTTTTGATTCACAGTATTTTCTTTAGAAACAGCGACAGAAGCGCTTGGCGCTGGAGTGGTAGATTGGGTCATGACATTGCCTCGTTGTTACACTATGCGGCCTACGTTAATAAAATCTATTAACGGGATACTTATTAATTAATAAAAAGACGCCCCATTAAAGATTAACAGGGCGTCGCATTGTACATTTTTTCGTATACAGATGCTAATAAATTAGCGTGGGCAAATTTCGTTTTCAGTAAAGAAATAAGCAATTTCACGCGCAGCTGAAGCTTCTGAATCTGAACCATGCACTGCATTTTCTGTAAAGCTATCCGCGTAATCAGCACGTAAAGTACCCGCTAAAGCGTTATCAGGATTAGTTGCACCCATTAAGTCACGATGACGTTGGATAGCATTTTCGCCTTCTAATACTTGTACCATGATAGGGCCAGAAGTCATAAACTCAACTAAACCATCAAAGAAAGGACGGCCTTTATGCTCTTCATAAAAACCTTCTGCTTGTTCACGAGTTAAATGCAACATTTTGGCTGCTACGATGCTGAAACCCGCACTTTCAAAGCGGTTATAGATTGCACCAATAACATTTTTTTTCACTGCGTTTGGTTTGATAATAGAAAAAGTGCGCTGAATAGCCATGTATTACCTCAAAATATTGTATTAATAACAACTTATGTTGCCTGTTTTTATCGCAGATCATGGAAAAACAGCTCAAAACCGTATCCCCTGCAAAAATAAGGGATTGATTATAGGGGGATAACAATAAATTGCACAGATGAAATCCCGCTTTTTTTTAAAAAACTGTGGCAAAAAAGTTATAATTTATCGATTTAATCACATTTTTTACCTTCATTTGATTAAACTCTGCACTTATTTAACGAAAACTAAAATTCACCATATCCGTTTGACCGCTAAGATCAAGCACCGAAAGTTGGTATTTGCCACGTTTTTCTAATAAATAAGAGAACGTTGCCCCATTTTCAGTTTTACCGATTTGTTCACCATTTAAAAACCACCATTGCATACCACTTCCCCCTTGTGTAGAAACCGTTATTTCAAGCTGAGTTTCACCAGGCAATGGACGCAATAAATCCCCTTTTCTTATCCCAGAGATATACAAGGGGATCATATCTTCTTTAATCGGTGGACATGTTAATGAAATTGGTGGTAATCGTTTTGCTCTACGCTCTTTTTCAGGCAACCAAGCATCTAATGCTATCGGCCATAAAGCAATATCCTTTAATTGAGCACCAGGACAATTAGGCCCTGTACGTTTTCCTTCTTTATCTATCCATACTTTTTCATTGATGCCTAAAATGCCCTCTTGGCTTTCATTCAATAGTGTTGGGGGAATAGTATTATCAAGGATCCAGCTTCGTCGGCTGACTCGGCAGTTGCTATCTTCTTTAGGCAAAGCTTTTCCCGTTGGCCAACAAATAGCTGCGGCTGAGACACTATTTGGCCTAGGATCAACAGGAGGCCGCTGTTTATTTTGATAAAAATAACTCGTCAATAAATTATTAACTTGATTCATTATCGGTACAGCAGTTGCAAATCCAAACTGCCCCGCAACAGGTGTGCCATCAGGTCTCCCCACCCAAACACCAATGGTATAACGCGCATTAACGCCTATCGACCATGCATCACGATAACCATAACTTGTTCCTGTTTTCCAAGCCAAAGGAACAACCGCTGAAATAGCACTATCAGGACGAGGCCGTGCCTCTCCCGCTAAAATTCGCCGAATGATCCACGCAGCACCGGGTGACATTAACATACGTTCATTGATGGTTTGCTCTGGCGTAAAACGTAACGGCGCTGTTTTTCCATGCCTTGCAAGCGCACTAAAAGTCGCCACTAATTGATCCATTCGTGTTGCTGTTCCTCCTAAAATAAGCGCTAAATTAGGTTCAGAGCCATAAGGAAAACGCATTTCAAGGTGATTATGTCGCAACTTAGCTGCAAATTTTTTTGCGCCATAAGCTTCTATTAATTGAACGGCAGGTAAATTTAATGAACGACTAAGGGCTTCACTGGCACTCACGGCACCGTTAAATCCAGTATCAAAATTACCAGGACGGTAATCTTCAAAACGGCGTGGAACATCTTGTAATAGTGATTCTGCATGGATCAATCCTTCATCCAAAGCAAGACCATAAATAAAAGGCTTTAAAGTTGATCCCGGTGAACGCCATGCACTTATCATATCAACATGCCCAAAGCGTTGATTATCATTAAAGTCTGCCGATCCAACATAGCCTTTAACACTCATATCCGTGTGATCGACCACAAGTATTGCCAGAGAAGTTTTATCGGCTAGCTGATATTTCCACTGTTTGGCTAGCTCTTCTAGTTGTCGTTGAAGATTAATATCAATCGTGGTTGTGATCACCGGCGCTTTTTGCTCGTTATACATACGCCGAGCCAATAATGGCGCGAGTTGTGGCGTTTGTCTTGGTGCAAGTAGCACTTGCTCTTGCTTTATTTCAGCCACTTTCTCTTTGGGCCAAATTTGATATTCCGCTAATCTATCTAATACTTTATCCCGTGCAGCTTGAGCACGCTCTGGATACCGGTCTGGCCTTAAACGACTGGGGGCTTGAGGTAATACCGCCATTAATGTTGCTTCACCTGCTGATAAATCAGCGGGAGATTTACCTAAATAGGCCCAACTTGCAGCGCCAATCCCTTCTAAAGTGCCACCAAAAGGTGCACGGTTAAGATAAATTTCTAAAATCTCATCTTTTGAGTAATACCATTCGAGCTGTAATGTCCGCCATAATTGTTTTAATTTTCCCCCTAAAGTCCGTGAGTGGGGGTCAATCAAACGTGCAACTTGCATTGAAAGCGTACTGCCTCCAGAAACAATTTTTCCCGAGCTTAAGTCTTGCCATGCGGCACGTAAAATAGCTATAGGGTTAACACCGGGGTGCTGATAAAACCAGCGATCTTCATAAGCTATCAAGGCCTGCAAATATTCAGGGGAAACATCAGAAAGGGTAACGTGATAACGCCATATTCCTTCTTTATCAGCAAAACGCCAAAGTGGTGTTCCATCTTCAGCCGTTACTATGGTGGCGATTTGAGGCTCGGGATCTGGCAGTGGCCAGATCTTATCTGCTATCCATAGCAATAATGGTGTTACTAATAGAAAAATAACGCTCGCGGCGATTAACCGCTTATATCCTAGTTTCATTCAATCACTCAAAGGAAAAAGCCCTTTCCGAAGAAAGGGCTGTCTAGCTTAAGGCACAACATCGATTTTATTTTTTGTTGCCCCTACGGCACGCCAATAAGGCACATACATTGACTCAACTTGCGGAGGCGGTACTTGATAACTCCCCGGAGTTACCGCTCTTGCTAAGTAAAGTAATGTCGTAGGACGATATTTATCAACCGCTATTGCGGCAACAAAACGATCATCACGATATTCAAGATGTTTAATATTGGCTTGTCCCATATCATCAATAAACTCCTGCAAATCAGCAGCGCTATCGCTTAAGCTTGCGCTACTTGATGCTAAGTTTTGATTTTCAATTTCAAGCCCCGCTGGTAATAGATCAACCACTAAGGCATCAGGTACATCTCTATTAGCTGAAACCTCTAATTTTACCACCAGCATTTCACCACTTTGTAAGCGATTAGGATCGACTCGATTGCCTTTTAGATCGTAATAACTACGATTGATCTTCAATACATTGCTATAAGGCGCTGGGGCAACTTTTGGATATCCGACAACATTCATTCGAGAGTAAATGGTTGTACCACCTTGGTTGTTTAGCTCTAAACCTTCTTGCAATTGTGTTGCAGTCAATGCTTCATTAACTGCGCGATCACTACTCATTGCTGGCACTTGACGATTAATGGTTACTTCCCAAGGCTTCTCTGCCATATCAATAAAGAAACGACCAGCAAGGTATAGTGAGTTACTCTCCTGTGTAGAGAACCATTCACGCCCTGTTAAGTTATCAGATAATGTAATAACACTGGCATCACGAGTTTGAGTTTCCAAATTGTTTTCACTGAGTAGCGCAATAATCAACGCTTGGTCACGAATAGTACTGCCGTAATCACCTAAACCGTAATTATATTTACGTGGCATGGTGACACCTTCAGCAATTAGGCTTTCAGCACGAGAGTTATCTCCCATCAATTTCAAAGCAACACCTAACTGCACAAGCGCTAAACCACTACCCGCTTGATTACGTTCTAGATATAAACGGCGCAATTCTCCCAAAGGGGCTTTTTGCTGATTAGCCAGAACTAAAGCCGCATATGCTCTTGCTGAGAATCGAGCCGCATCTTGGTTAACCACATACTCTTCATTAACAATATTTTTATCTTGTAAATAACGTAGTAGACGATCATTTGCCCGTTTTAATGCCTCAGTAGGAACTTCATAACCTTGTTGAGACGCTCTAAATAAGAAATCTGTTGCATACGCCGTTAACCAAAACTCTTCACGCCCACCTTGAGCCCACAAGGCAAATCCTCCTTCGGATTTTTGCATTGTTAAGATATGAGCAATCCCTTTTTCTATGGCTTCTTTTCTTTGCATATCTGTTTGTGTTTTGATCCCCAATTGTTTCAACTCTTTCTCTGTTGAATACAAGGATGGATATAATCCACTAACAGTTTGCTCAAGACATCCATAAGGATATGCAAATAACTCTCTAACATAACGCGCTACCTGTAACGGAGGGCGACTAGTAAGTAATAATTCCCCCTCAAGCGTTGAGCGATTAAATTGATTTAATGCTTCGTTTGGTAAGCGCCAAGACTCACCATCTGCTAATGTATTGGCGTAATGTATTGTCTCAGCAGGATACGCAGGGCGTACACCTATTTTCCAAGTATTTTGATAAGGTTTTATCTCTTCATTAGGTACTTTAATACCATAAATAGACAGGGAAAATTCGCCTTGGCCAAATCCATGTTTTGCCGTAATAGGGATTTGAACTTGAGTTCGTTCACCTTTCGATAATGAAACGGTTTTACTGTCGACACCCGCTAAATCAACTAATCCTGATGCCGTATAATTTAACGTAATAGATTGTGGTGCATCCGTTAAGTTAGTTAAATCTAATGACAGTAACGCATCATCTCCCCCAGCCATAAAGCGTGGTAATGAGAGTTGAGTAACTAATGGCGCGGCAACAACAACTTTACCTTCTTGGCTACCAAATTTATCCGCAGTCCATGCTTGAGCCATAAGGCGGACTTCACCATTAAACTCAGGTATAGGTAAAGAAACCTCACCTTCACCTTGTGCATTTAATTTTACAGGTGTTGCTTGTTGAGCAATAATTTGCACATCTGTTAATGGCTTTTTACCACCACGAGATAATGCGCTTTCTTCGCTTCCATCACCACCAAAACGTAGGTTGGCTAAACGCCCTTCACCTTCAATTAACTGACCATAAACATCGTATTGATCAACGCTATAACGCTTACGACCAAAGAAAGCTTCGTACGGATCAGGCGTTTTATAGTCGGTAATATTTAAGACACCTGTATCAACTGCAGACACTAATACATTGATGTTTTCCGGCAATGGCTGGCCTGCTACGGGCTTAGCTTTAATCCGAATTTTTAGATCTTGATTTGGACGAATTTTTTCAGGTGCATCCAGTGCAATATCTATACGGCGATTGTTATCTTGTAGTGGTAAATGCAAAATACCTACTGCACGTTTTACCGTCGCTTGTTTGGATGTATCCCCCGGTCTTACCACCACCGAAGTCAAATATAAATCGTGTCTTGCCCACTCTTTATTAATAGGTACTTCAACATCAAGCCCTTTTTCAGGTACATCAATCTCTTGCCACCATAGTGGCCCATCACTCGATTCTAATAGCACATAACCTTTACCAGGATGAGGGGCTGCAATATTGAGTTTGACTTTTTCACCCGGTAAGTAACTCTCTTTATCTAATTTTAATTTAACTTGATCAGGTCTTACTGCCCCGGTTCCGCCAGTATTATCCATCCAAGAATAGCCCGCCCAAAAACGTAAGCTACTGACAAGTTCTGTTTTAGGATCGACCACTTCTATACGATAAGAGCCCCATTCAACAGGGAAAGCCACTTTTGCGGTACCATCTTTAGCTATTTTGATAGTCTGCTCATCCATTTGCAGATCTTTTTGATTGTAGCCAGACTCCCAACCATTTGAATTAGACCAACGCCAATAATAATCATAACGTTCGTAAATAAATCTTACTTTTAGGTCATCAGCAGGTAATTTTTTACCCTCTTGATCGGTATAAACGATTTCAAACTCCGCCATTGAGTTTTCATCAACACTATAGCCTGATTTATATTTATCATTACGGTAGTCATACACCTCTTTTTTAGCAAAAACAGGGCGAATTCCCGCAAGATGTGTCGCTGGCCATACCGCTTGTTGATAACGGCGAGTAACAGGACGCCCTCCGGCTTCAAGTAAGCTTGCTTGTAAGATAATATTAATCGGTGATTTCACTTCAGCATAACGATCTTTATCAACCGTTAATGCCCCTTCACCATCCGTATCAAGAGTAAGTTCAAATTCATCTAATAAACGACTTAAATTTTCATCTTTTACGGCACCAAATTCATAACCCGGCAGTTGACTGACTGCTTCTCGCGAAGCTTTTAAGAAAACCTGCCCTTGCAAGCGATTATCTGCTGCCGGTGCACCATAAAGATAACGACCTTTAATATCAAAATAAGCATTATTACCACTGAGTAAAATGCCTTTTTTACCGGTGATCTCTAATGCCATACGCTCAGGCATAAAATCTTCAACTTGGAATTGGTAGAAGCGCGGAGTGCCATCGCCTAAATCAAAACGTAATTTCCGAATACCTGTACTCTCATTTTCAGGGATCATCAGTTTCAACTGATAAAAACCATTTTCAGGTTGCCAAACAAAACTACGGGAAACCTGACCATCCGTTTTTAATAAGTCAACTTTAACAGGTTGCTCTTTAATCGGGTTTCCATCACCATCTCGCAATAAACCATTAACGATTAAGGTTTCGCCGGGGCGGTACAGATCGCGTGGACCAAAAACAAAAAATTGTTTGCTATAACCTTGTGGCCCGCCGATATCAAATTCGGATAAATCAAGGGCTGGTTTACGCAAATCAATCATACTGGTTTGCCCATTACGAATAGCGAGTAATAAACGTGCTTTATCACTCTTTTCTAATGTGGCATGCCCTTGATTATCAGTTTTTGTTTTAGATATTAAATTACCTTTTTCATCCAAAAGACGAATTTCAATATTGTCTAATGCTGCGCCATTTTTCAGGGATTGAGTAAAAATATCTAGCGTATTAAGGTAGCTATGTACTGATAAACCGATATCACTAAAAGTAAATACCGTTGCCGGCATGGTATAGGAGTATTTACCTGCCTGCTGCATTACAGCGATATAGACACCCTCTTTTTTCAGGGCTTCAATAGATTTGAGTGGCAATAAGACATTTTCACGGGTGTTTTTTTCTGTATCAAGTTCAAAGCGCCCGCTATACACCAAATCCGCTTGTGACAGAAAATCGTCTGATTCCCAATAGTTAATATTAGAGCGGCTTTCCCATTGAGTTAAAAATTGTGTCAACCGATCATCTTTAACTCGGAAAAAGTTAACATCGACTTGTTCGACATTTAATGCGCTAATTGGCAAACCTTCCGTTGCTTCTAACGGTAATAATGAGCCTTTACTGGTAAAGCCGACCGATGGATAAATCTCTTCTGTAGTAAATTTTTGGCTAAATGGCTCTACTAATTTACGTTCGTTAATTCCTTTAATTTGAGCATCAATAGTCAGGTTTAACTCTGTTGAAGGTGGCAAATGGCGGAATCGTAACTCCATCAGATTATCAGATAGCTCCCAAGCCCCTTCTAATTTACCTTTTTTAGTATCAACAAGACGGATAACATCATCAAATTTCTGATCAGGATCGAGTGGTACTGAAAAAGTCACTACCATCGTACTTGCGCCATCGCGTTGTAATTCAGAGGCATCTAGTACAGTCACCTCTTTACCTGCATAACGACGAGCAAGTTCATTGCGCACTTCTTGGCTAGTTAATGCAGTTTGATTATTCGTTTTGGTTGTAACTGCGGTTTTATCACCAAGTTGTGTTGTCGTTTGTTGCGATGTGCTTTTTTGTTCCGCAACTTGTGTTGGTTGTGAGTTATCACTCGTCGAAGATTGCTCATCTTCTGTTTTGTTATCATCACAGCCTGTTAAAGCTAATGCTGAAGCCAGTACCACTGCAAGTGTACACCAACGGTACCCTCTTTTTTCCGTGTACTGTCTAAATTGATCTCGATTCATATCCATTTCCTTTAATTCAACCCCTGAATTATATGATGTTTTATGCAGGCTACAATAATACCTAACTCATTAAGTAACCTAATTATTTAATACTACAGCCTTATTTGGGCTTTACTAATTATTTATTTGTGCGTTTTTAAGCAAAGTAATAGTAAAACAAAGAGTTACATATAAATGCAAACCATTTGCTATTTTAATCATTTTCTTATTATAGGGTAAAAAAAAGCGATATCTGATGAGATATCGCCTAAACTGCAAAAAATTAGGTTAGGTATTCAAATTAACGATTGGAATACCCTTACGAAGAAAGCCCCCTAATTTGCGTTGATAAAAAGGGGTTACATGGTGAGTCATAAAATGACTTACACCTTGCTCATCTTTATTCACAAAACAGAAATCCAGAGATTGTCCTTCTTCTAGATGCTCAAAAGCGGCTTCAGCAGCTTGTGGGAGTATCTGAGCAATAATATTTTCTTCTCCAGTGATTTCTAGCCCAATCAAATAAAATGACTCATCATCACCTTGCTCCAAAGCATTAACAATAAATGCACGACGAATAGGCTTATGTTGACCAAAAAATTCGCTCAATGCTTGTGTTAATTTTTCAGGCTGTGGCTCAAGCACACTCAGTTGTAGAGAAGAACCTTCAACAGCAACAATTTCTTGTACTTCAAATTGTTCAGATACATCCATTACAAACTCCAAATCACATAATGTTTATTATTTTGCTTTTGTTAATAATAAATTAGCGATAGAACGAACACCATATCCTGTTGCCCCAGCAGCCCATTGCTCTACAGATGATTTTCTGTAAGTTGCTGAACAGTCGATATGTACCCAGCCTTTTTTATAATCTTTCACAAAGTGAGAAAGGAAAGCGGCTGCTGTACTTGCGCCTGCGGTATGTGAAGGTGCGGCAATATTATTGAGATCAGCAAAACTTGATGGTAACTGGCTACGATGGAAATCAGCTAATGGTAAGCGCCAGAACAGTTCATTTTCTTGATCTGCACTTGCTAATAATTCATTCGCTAATTTATCATCAAAACTTAATACAGAGTGATAATCATTACCTACGGCCACTTTAGCTGCACCTGTCAATGTTGCCGCATCGATAATTAATTCAGGGGCAAAGTTGCTAGCATCAATTAAACCATCTGCTAAAACTAAACGACCTTCTGCATCCGTGTTCATGATTTCAACGGATTTACCATTACGATAACGGATAATGTCTCCTAACTTAAAGGCATTACCGCTAACCATATTATCAGCAATACAGAGCAATAGTTTTACGCGTTTATTTAAACCTCGTGTAATAGCTAAAGCCAAAGCACCTGCTAAGGTTGCAGCACCGCCCATATCCGCTTTCATAGAATTCATGGAAGAAGAAGGTTTGATGCTATATCCGCCTGAATCAAAGGTGATCCCTTTACCAACAAGACAGGCAAAGATAGGGGCTTCAGCATCTTTAGTTGGATTAAAATCTAATGCTAAATAGACGGGATCACGTGAAGAGCCTCGACCTACGGTATAAATTCCCGCATAGTTCTGATCTCTCAGATCAGCCCCTTTGGTGATTTTATAGCTGATATCTTCTTTATCTAAACCACAGAACAGATCAACAGTACGCTGAGCCAGTTGTTCAGGCCCTAACTCTTCTGCTGGGGTATTTATTGTGTCACGCACCCAATCAACAATGCGGATACGCGACTCTAATTCTTTTTTGTCCGCTTCACTTAATTGTGGCCATTCGATTGAACGTGCTCCTTTAGGTGCTCTAAAACCTAACCAAAACGCCCAACTACGTTCTAAATCCCAGCCGTCACCAACTAGAGCAACATTACGAATACCTTGACCATCAATTTTGCGCCCACCACGCTGAATGGCCCCTAAGCGGTTTTCTTCCGTTAAGTGAACGGTCATGCCAGTTTCGTTAGTGCTAATTAGTGCTTTTTCTCCCCAACATGCTGCTGCAGGTTCATTAGACAGCATGATAGGCATAATTTGTTTATTCATTTATTATCTCACTTATTATTACTGATGGCAGTTAACCTATTCAGACTACCAGATATTTACCTTTTAGCGTGATCAATTTACTGCAAAAAATCAGTCACGACTATTCTCATTAAAGCCTTTTAGCTAATTGCATGTTACTTTACGAGCAATATCCCATAAACAAACGCTGGTTACTCAGTCTTTTGGGGTATTTATTCCTCTTTTAAAGTTAAATCATACTGAGCAATAAAAACAAAAAGACTGGCAATTAACCAGTCTTTCGCATTAATCATTTACTCGATTATTCAAATTCATCAAGCCAAACTAATAAAATTGCTTCAAGAATTTTTTCATTCGATTTTTGTGGATCATCATCAAAATCGTCTAATTGGCAAATCCACTGATGCATATCGGTAAAACGAACGGTTTTTGGATCTGTATCGGGGTAGAGATCATAAAGTGCTTCCCCTATTTCACGTGTATCACTCCATTTCATTTTAAACTCCTAAAATCAGTGTTCTCTCGCATGGTTGATAGAATATTTAGGTATTTCAACGACTAAATCTTCATCAGTTACCTTCGCTTGGCAACTTAAACGACTTTCTGGCTCTAATCCCCACGCTTTATCTAACATATCGTCTTCCAGCTCTGTACTTTCATCAAGAGAATCAAAACCTTCACGAACGATACAGTGACAAGTGGTACACGCACACGACATTTCACACGCATGTTCAATCTCAATGCCATTACGTAATGCAACATCAAGAATAGACTCACCTTCAGTGGCATCAACAACAGCACCTTCCGGGCAAAGAGTGCTATGGGGTAAAAATACAATTTTAGGCATAGTTATATCTCATCCACAGAATGACCTGCCAACGCTTGACGAATGGAAGTATCCATACGACGCGCAGCAAATTCCTGAGTTTGCTTATCCAGTTGTTTAATGGCGTTTTCAATGGCAACAGGATCTGTTCCCTCAACGCTTTCTATTAAAGTATCTACAACATTATCGATAGCCGTTTTCTCATCTTCAGTTAAGAGATGAGCATCTTCTTGTAATGCTGCGGTTAAACTTTCTAACACGCGAGCGGCTTCGACTTTTTGCTCGGCAAGACGACGAGCTTGTAAATCTTCTTTGGCATTTTCCATTGAAGATTGGATCATATTAGCGATTTCTGTATCACTAAGACCATAAGAAGGTTTTACCTGTACTGAGGCTTCAACACCAGTGGATTTTTCCATCGCACTAACGCTTAATAAACCATCAGCATCCACTTGGAAGGTAACACGTATATGTGCTCCCCCCGCCGCCATTGGTGGAATACCCCGCAAAGTAAAACGGGCTAATGAGCGACAATCACTCACCATTTCACGTTCACCCTGTACCACATGAACACTCATGGCAGTTTGACCATCTTTAAAAGTGGTAAATTCTTGTGCTCTCGCAACAGGGATAGTGGTATTTCGTGGGATCACTTTTTCAACCAGCCCGCCCATGGTTTCTAAACCTAATGAAAGCGGAATAACATCCAACAAGAGCATTTCGCTATCAGGTTTATTACCTACCAGAATATCTGCTTGAATAGAGGCACCAATAGCAACAACTTTATCAGGGTCAATCGAAGTTAATGGTTCACGTTTAAAATAATCGCCTACCATTTGGCGCACCAGCGGCACGCGAGTTGATCCGCCCACCATAACCACTTCGAGCACTTCATCCACGTCAACATCAGCATCTTTTAATGCTCGACGAACAGATAACAACGTACGTTTAACTAAAGGTTGAATTAATAATTCAAATTCAGCGCGGGTAATTTCCCCTTTCCAACCATTGATATTGATATCAGCCACATCATTATCACTTAAAGCGATTTTAGTTTCTGAGGCAATATCAAGTAATTGACGTTGTAAAATAACATCATTTTGATAGCCAAATCCCGCACGCTCTCTGATCCAGTCGGCTAACATCATATCAAAGTCATCACCGCCTAACGCAGTATCACCACCAGTTGCTAAGACTTCAAACACCCCTTTAGTTAAACGTAAGACAGAGATATCAAAAGTTCCGCCCCCTAAGTCGTAAACGACAATAGTGCCTTCTTTTCCGGAATCTAATCCATAAGCAATCGCGGCAGCAGTAGGTTCATTTAATAAACGTAATACATGTAAACCTGCACGACGTGCTGCTTCTTTAGTGCCTTGACGCTGTGCATCATCAAAATAAGCAGGTACAGTGACAACCACACCATCAAGTTCACCACCTAATGATTGTATTGCACGCTCTGCTAAGGCTTTTAAAATATCCGCAGAAACTTGAATAGGATCGACAATGCCAGCAGGTGTTTTAATTAATGGCAGTCCACTATTATTGTCATGAAAATGGTAAGGGAGGTTAGGATAACGACTGGTTATATCATTTAGCGAGCGCCCCAGCATTCGTTTTATTGAGCTGATGGTATTGGCGGGATCTTTTTCGGCTTCTTGTTTCGCCTGCCAGCCAACATTAATATTATCAACTTGATACTGCACAACAGATGGCAATAAATAGCGACCTTCACTATCAGAAAGCGCTTCGGCTTGCCCACTACGTACAGTGGCAACAAGTGAGTGTGTTGTTCCTAAGTCAATACCCGCAGCTAATCGACGCTGATGTGGCGCAGGTGTTTGTCCTGGCTCGCTAATTTGTAATAATGACATAACAATTTTCCTTAAAAACCATCAAACAAGCGTTCTTCAAGATGCTCGACTTGCTCTTTTAATTTCGCGAGAAAACGTAATTTTCTCACATTGTCTGCGGCAATGTCCCAAGTCTGACTGTCCAGTGTTTTCACCATTTCATCATAGCGTACAGTGTACATTTTCTCTAAGCGCGCAGAAAAATCAGCCAGTAAATTTTCAGCATCAGTACTATGCTCTATATCATCCAGCTCTTCACGAAGCGTAAGCTGCTCCATAAGAAAAGCCGTATCGTGCATCGTTTGTTGCTCATTAGCAATATCGATGCCCTGTAAAGAGAGCATATATTCAGCTCTTGAAAGTGGATTTTTTAAGGTTTGATAAGCCTGATTGATAGTCGAAGCAAACGAAATTGCTTGTACTTGCTCTTTGTCAGATTTACCCGCAAAACGATCGGGGTGATATTGACGTTGCATCTCTTGATAACGAGAAGCAAGCTGTTGTTTATCAATATCAAAACGATTAGGCATGCCTAATAGGGTGAAATAGTCCATACTTCTGCTCTTGGATTAATTGATATTAATACCGTGTATAAATATTGATTACACGGTAAAGCTTTCTCCACAACCACATTCGTTAGCCACGTTTGGGTTGTTAAACTTAAAGCCCTCGTTTAATCCTTCTTTAACGAAATCAAGCTCTGTTCCATCTAAATAGACCATGCTTTTACCGTCAATAATAACTTTCACACCTTTATCTTCAAAAACGGTATCTTCGTCATTGATGACATCAGCAAACTCAAGAACATAAGCCATCCCAGAACAGCCTGATGTTCTTACGCCTAAACGCAAACCTTCGCCTTTGCCACGATTAGCAAGAAAAGAGCGAACACGGTTAGCAGCGGCTTCTGTAAGGGAAATTGACATGGCACACCTCACTCATAAAGAACGAAAGCGGACACTGAAACATAACCTTCAGCATCCGCCAATATTTTATTTTTTTATTATAACAGGCAATTATTTGCCTTGGCGTTTGCTTTTATAGTCTGCAATCGCGGCTTTTATTGCATCTTCAGCCAGAATTGAACAGTGAATTTTCACTGGTGGTAATTCTAACTCTTCAGCAATTGCGGTATTTTTAATCGCTTCTGCTTCATCTAAGGTTTTACCTTTCATCCATTCGGTAACCAAAGAGCTTGATGCAATCGCTGAGCCACAACCATAAGTTTTAAAACGTGCATCTTCAATTACACCGTTATCATCAACTTTGATTTGTAGCTTCATGACGTCACCACAAGCTGGTGCGCCTACCATACCGCTCCCCACTGTAGGGTCGTTGTTATCAAATGAACCCACATTACGAGGATTTTCATAATGATCAATTACTTTATCGCTATAAGCCATGATTTAACTCCTGAAAACGTCTGATTAATGGTGAGACCATTCGATACTGTTGATATCAACGCCTTGTTTATGCATTTCCCAAAGTGGAGAAAGATCACGTAAGCGACCAATTGCACTGTGAATTTGTTCAATTGCATAATCGATTTCTTCTTCAGTGGTGAAACGACCTAAAGAGAAACGAATAGAACTATGTGCTAATTCATCGGTTAATCCTAAAGCACGTAGTACATAAGAAGGCTCTAAACTTGCTGATGTACAGGCTGAACCTGAAGATACAGCAAGATCTTTCAGTGCCATCATTAATGATTCACCTTCAACATAGTTGAAGCTGACATTAAGAATATTTGGCGCTGTATGTTCTAAAGAACCATTGATATACACTTCTTCAATATCTTTGATGCCATTCCATAAACGTAAACGTAATTCATTTAAACGTTTAGTTTCATCAGCCATTTCTTCTTTCAATATACGGTAAGCTTCACCCATACCCACAATTTGGTGAACGGCTAATGTACCTGAACGCATACCACGCTCATGCCCACCACCATGCATTTGTGCCTCTAAGCGAATGCGTGGTTTACGGCGAACATAAAGCGCACCAATACCCATAGGTCCGTAAACTTTATGTGCAGAAAGAGAAAGTAAATCGACTTTTAATTTGGAGAGATCGATTGGTAATTTACCGACGCTTTGCGTTGCGTCAACGTGGTAAATAATGCCTTTGCTACGGCATAATTCACCAATAGCAGCAATATCTTGCACCACACCAATTTCATTATTCACGTGCATGATAGAAACTAAAATAGTGTCGTCACGCATAGCGGCTTCGAGTTCTTTCAAATCAATTAAGCCATCGCTTTTTGGTGCTAAGTAGGTCACTTCAAAACCTTCACGCTCAAGCTGACGACAAGTATCTAAAATCGCTTTATGCTCAGTTTTTGATGTGATGATGTGCTTACCTTTTTTCTGATAAAAGTTTGCAACACCTTTTAGTGCCAAGTTATCTGCTTCAGTTGCCCCTGAGGTGAAAACAATTTCACGAGGATCAGCACCAATAAGATCAGCAATCTGATTACGAGCGATATCGATCGCTTCTTCAGCTTGCCATCCAAAACGGTGCGAACGAGAGGCTGGGTTACCAAAAATGCCGTCAATAGTCAGGCATTGCATCATTTTTTCAGCAACTCGAGGATCAACGGGTGTGGTTGCTGAATAATCTAGATAAATGGGTAATTTCATTGCTCACTAACTCCAAAGACGACAGATCTTCTTTAATAATTTTGTTTTGTTTGCCTAGAGATCGCCGTTAAACTCGCATATTAACAATGGTTTCTTGTAAACGACCATTGATAGCATGACGTTTTTCATTGTCTTGACGATCAGCGACATCCATAACCTCTTCGTTATTAACTAACTCTTCAAGGCTAATGCTGCTAAGGAAACTGGTAATACGATCACTTAAATCACGCCACAAAGTATGAGTCAGGCAACGATCGCCACCTTGACATCCTTCTTTATTACCCTGACAACGGGTAGCATCAACAGATTCATCAACTGCTGAAATGACTTGAGCAACAAAAATTTGCCCCGCTTCACGACCGAGTAAATAACCACCACCCGGGCCACGCACACTTGCGACTAATTCATTTTTACGTAAACGTGAAAAAAGCTGCTCAAGGTAAGAAAGGGAAATCCCTTGACGCTCAGAAATATCAGCGAGGGGGACAGGGCCTTGCTGCGAATGCAATGCAACATCAAGCATAGCAGTAACTGCATAACGCCCTTTTGATGTCAGTCTCATAACAAATACTCCGTGGTGAACAATAGTCAAATTGTGTCATTCCTGAGTAATTTAGTCAACTATTTATCTGAGTGTTTTAGTCAGGTATTAAGCTCAGCAACAATGACGCATGTTAATCAACTTAATCCTTTATTTCTTAGCCCATTTTTCAACGGATGTTAAAATACCACGTAAGATATGAAGCTCTTGTGTTTCTGGACGTGCGCGCGTAAACAAGCGGCGTAAACGACTCATCACTTGTCCTGGATGTTTAGGACGAATAAAACCAGACTCATTAAGTACCTGCTCTAAGTGAACATAAAAGCGTTCAATATCTTCAGCGGGTGGATAATCAATCTCTGATGAAGCATTTTCCTCTTGTTTTTCCTGTTGAGCAAGTGCAGCCATGCGAATTTCATAACAAACAAGTTGCACCGCCATCGCTAAGTTTAAAGAGCCATATTCAGGGTTGGTAGGAATATAGAGGTGGTAATCACATTTTTGTAATTCTTCATTAGTTAAGCCTGTGCGTTCACGGCCAAAGATCACCGCAACGGGCTTATTTGCTGCCTCTTTTACGCAACGTTCACCACATTCACGAGGTGCTAGCATTGGCCAAGAGAGCGTACGATTACGCGCACTTGTTCCAACCACTAACCCACAGCCTTCAATGGCATCATCAATAGTATCAACAATATGAGCATTGCCAATAACATCGCTTGCCCCTGCTGATAAGGCTATAGAGTGAGAGTCGGGTTTTTCTTTAGGATTAACAAAATAAAGATTCGTTAATCCCATGGTTTTCATAGCACGAGCTGTCGAGCCCATATTGCCTGTATGTGAAGTTTCGACAAGGATAATGCGAATATTTTCTAACATTGATTTCTAACTAATTGTTTTATGATCCATCTATTTTATCACAAATGTAGCCAAAAACGCGAACGCCTGTTATACTTCGCCTCGTTTTTTATCCCCGTTCTTTAACATCTTGTGGAAGATAACCATGCATCCGATGCTGAATATTGCCATACGTGCTGCACGTAAGGCTGGTAATTTAATCGCCAAAAATTACGAAAATCCTGAATCTGTAGAAACGAGCCAGAAAGGTAGCAATGATTTTGTCACTAATGTTGATCGCGAAGCGGAACAGGCAATCATTGAAATCATTCGTAAATCTTATCCAAAACACACCATTATTACGGAAGAAAGTGGCGAGTTACTCGGTGAAGATCACGATATCCAATGGGTTATAGATCCACTTGATGGCACCACTAACTTTATTAAACGCCTACCACATTTTTCTGTTTCTATCGCTGTACGTATCAAAGGTCGCACAGAAGTTGCTGTGGTTTACGATCCTATGCGTAACGAACTTTTCTCAGCTGTTCGTGGTCAAGGTGCACAATTAAATGGTTACCGCCTCCGTGGCTCTAATGCACGTGATTTAGATGGTGCTGTTTTAGCAACTGGTTTCCCATTCAAAGCAAAACAACATTCAGCAGCTTATATGAATATGCTGACTAAACTGTTTGTACCATGCGCTGATTTTCGTCGCACAGGTTCAGCAGCATTAGATTTAGCTTATGTTGCCGCGGGTCGTGTGGATGGCTTCTTTGAAATTGGTTTAAAACCTTGGGATTTCTTAGCAGGTGAACTTATTGCTCGTGAAGCGGGTGCAATTGTATCTGACTTTACTGGTAATCACGGCTATCTACAAACTGGTAATATTGTTGCGGGTAATCCTCGAGTTGTCCGAGCATTATTGGCAGAAATTCGTAGCGAATTAACTGATGCTTTAAAACGTTAATTGATACGAATAACAATAAAATATAAAAAACTATCTTATAAAATGATCCCCAATAGTTGGACAGCCAATTACTGGGGGTCTTTTTTATTGCCTATGCGTTTTCAATTAAAAGGGCATTTACTGAAAGTTGGCTAATTTCTTGTACAATCTTATCTAATAGTTGTGATGTTATCTCTTGCTTATTAACACGTAATAGAAAAGCTTTTCTTGCAATGACAAACCCTAATATCTGACCAATAAGAGCATGAGCACGAATAGTGATTGTTACTTCATCACTCTTTGTATCCATTAATCCAACTAAACGAGAAAGACGAAGATGAAAAGGCTCAATCAGATTACTATAAATAAGATCGTAATTTTCCGTCGGTTCTAACTGTTCACGTAGAATCAACTGACTGTAATAATGGCGTTTTGATGATAATAATGCACGAGTTAAACCTGTGACTAGTAATAGAACTAATTCAGCCACTTTTTCATTTTTATAAGGTCGGTTTTCTTTCAATAAAAACTGAAGCTTATTATCAAATTGGTCAAACTGAATTTCAGAGGCTAATTCTGTCGCAATATATCGGATCACTGCTGTATAAACCCCTAATTTTCCGCCAAAGTGGTAAGGTATTGCTGATTGATTAACACCAGCATCTTGCGCAAGTTGTCGCGTTCTCAATCCACTGATCCCATATAGTGCAAAAAGCCTAATACCTTCTTGCACTAATTTCTCTTGAGTTTGTTCTGTACTTACTGCAGTTTTACTGGTGTTTTTCATTATAATCAACTGGTTACTATTAGGACTATATATCTGCCCGCATTAATTGTGTTGAGTTAGAATTTAACTCAATCCCTTTGCTTTTGCCAACCACAACAGTGCCACCTAAATTACATAAGTGGTGGCCGAAGCCACAATTAGGCTCAAAAGCAAATGTCATACCTTCTTGTAATACCAATTCTCTCCCTGGATTAGGTAATCGCTCAATTTGTTTATAACGATGAGCAAGAGGTAATGATTCAATACCTGGCGCTGTGCCAAAGCCGATTGGACCATAAGGATTAATACTGTGAATAAGTGGATGAACATGCCATCCCCCTGATTCTAATAGTGGTTTTTCCATTAAATCAACTACTTCACCAAAGGTTATCCCTGCTTTTAAATGTTCAACGCCAATTTCATAGCATTCACGTGCAACTAATGCTGCTTTTTCTAAGTTTTCGTGAATTTTACCTACAGCAACCACCGCTTGATGTTGCGTTTCATACATTCCATATAAAGCAAAAATCTCTGATAATATAATATCACCCATTTGAATTTCACGAGGTGCTTGTGAGCGATATTGCCAAACAGGAGGCCCCCAACCGATATACTCAGATCCTGATCCCATTAAAATTTCAGCGGTAAATCCCCCCCTTGATAAACAAGTGGCAGTAATTGCGGCCGCAAGCTCCGCCTCTGTTGCACCAGGCCTTGCAGTCACTCGCATTGCCTCGCTCATTGCTTCACCAATGGCGGCAGCATATCTTACATGAGCGAGCTCTTCTTCACTTTTAACTGATGCCCGTCTAAAGAAATCACGATACACACTGCTAAATTTTGCATAAGGAAATGCTTCCTTAATACCATTTAGAGTATTAAATGGCATTGCACCATCAAAATAAAATGGGGGATAAGGTTCTAAGCCAATAATACCAATATGTGCATTTTGTTGTACTCCCATCTCTTTTAGAAAATGAGCAATACTACGCCCTGTTTTTCCTACAACAAGATTATCTTCATCAATCCACTGCAAATCACCACGTAGTTTTGCCTGCATATGATCAGCTATCATCATTGGTGCAAAAGTAACTATCAATGGTTTCTTATCTTCATGAAAAATAACAACCGATCCTAATCTGTCATTTGTAAAATAGTGGTCAATACAAAACGGTGCAGGTGCTGCCGATTCTCTATCACCATAAATAATCAATGTATCTAATTGGTTATCTCTCATAATGTCTCTAGCTAACTGCCAGCGTCGGTCTCTTTCTTGTAAAGAAAAACTAGCTGGGATCACTGATTTACTTTTCATAGTAATACCTTCTTCTATTCATTCATTTGAATGAATTAAATTTAGCTTTAATATTTAAAATGATCAATCGTTTGGTTGATCAAAAAATGCGCTTTAAAAAATAAAAAGAAAAAAACCTGTAATATCAAAAGGTATTACAGGCTTAGACGTTTATGAAAAATAGGAAATAAAAGGATTAAGTATTTTGCGGTTGTACTTTCGGTCTAATAAACATTGCAGGAATAGTTAATGCCGCCATCAACCAGAAAATAAGGTATTCTTGGTTAGGAAGTTTTTCATATAACCATCCCGATACAATCGTCATAATAGCGATACTTCCCCCCATTGCTAGAGCAGAATAAACCGCTTGTAAACGAATAATTTCATGCTCTTGACGTGCAGTAATAAAACGCATTGCCGCTAAATGGCATACGGTAAATGTGCCACTATGCAAAATTTGTACAATAATAAGTGCCGGTAATGCTGTAAAACTGCCCATCATCCCCCAGCGCAATAGCCCTGCAAATGCTGAAAGTAATAATAAGTTTCGAGCACTCCAACGGCGGAATAAACGACGGCTAAACATAAAGACAACCACTTCAGCAACTACGCCTAAGGACCAAAGATAACCAATCGTTGCTGTATCATAGCCTGCTTTTTCCCAATAGAGTGCGCTAAAACCGTAATAAGCAGCATGAGCACCTTGTAGTAAAGAAACACATAATAGAAAACGCCAGACTGGGCCATCTGAAATCAGTTTCATAAATGAAACATGATGGTGTTCCGCTTTTTTGACCTTACCTTGGGGCATGATTTTCGGACGTAACATTGAGGTAAGGAATAATGCAAGAGTACTGGCAATCAATCCATAAAGAATAATCGGGTGTCCAAAAGCATCAATCAATATCCCCAATAATGAGGAACTAATAATAAATGCAATAGATCCCCAAACCCGAATTTTTCCATAATCTAAAGGAAATTGTTTTTGCCATGTTCCCGCAAGTGAATCTCCCAAAGGCACCATGGGTGCAAAAAAAACGTTAAATCCGGTCATTACCAAAAAGAGCCAAGCCCAATGAGTGCCCAACATAAATGCAACGGTAAATAGGAGAGATAAAAAAGCAAAAAGTCGCAGTGCAGTAATGAGCTTTGATGGATCTTTTACAGCCGGCGTTAAAATCAAGCTTCCTACAAAACGAGCGGTTAAGCCCACCCCAAGTAGTAAGCCTATCATCGCAGGATCAACCCCCTCGCCCTTTAACCAGATAGACCAAAAAGGCAAGAAAATACCATATGAGAAAAAATACGTAAAATAATCTAAGGCAAGCCACAGTGTTGATGGAATAACCATCCAACCCCCCATTTTTAACATGCAAAAAAACCCGCCAAGAACATGTTCTCGAAGCGGGCTTGTATAACGGGTTTTATTATATCGTTACAAACTTATGCGTAAACTGGAAATTTAGCGCAGATATCCAAGACTTTTTGTTTCACTTTTTCAATGTTCGCTTCATCATTGATATTATCAAGGACATCACACATCCAACCGGCTAAATCTTTTGCTTCCGCTTCTTTAAAACCACGACGTGTAATCGCAGGAGAACCAATACGAATACCAGATGTAACAAATGGACTGCGAGGATCATTTGGCACACTATTTTTGTTCACAGTGATATTAGCACGACCCAGTGCAGCATCAGCATCTTTACCTGTAATATCTTTATCAACTAAGTCTAATAAAAACAGGTGGTTCTCTGTGCCACCAGATACTACTTTATAACCGCGCGCTAAGAAAACGTCTACCATTGCTTTCGCATTTTTTGCAACTTGTTGCTGGTAAACTTTAAACTCAGGTTCCATTGCTTCTTTTAATGCAACGGCTTTACCCGCGATCACATGCATTAAAGGACCACCTTGAGAGCCAGGGAATACGGCAGAGTTTAATTTCTTATAAAACTCTTCATCGCCACCCTTAGCAAGGATAAGACCACCACGAGGACCTGCTAATGTTTTGTGTGTTGTTGTAGTCACAACGTGAGCATGTGGTACTGGGTTTGGATAGACACCCGCTGCAATCATACCTGCAACGTGAGCCATATCGACAAATAAGTAAGCCCCTACACTATCTGCGATTTCACGCATTTTAGCCCAATCAACCAAACCTGAATAAGCTGAAAAACCACCAATGATCATTTTTGGTTTATGCTTTTTAGCTTGCTCAGCGATATCTTGGTAATCAATTTTACCGGCTTCATCAATACCATAAGGAACGATATTGTAGAGTTTACCAGAGAAGTTAACCGGAGAGCCGTGAGTTAAGTGACCACCTTGGGCCAAATTCATCCCTAATACTGTATCACCCGGTTTAAGTAATGCCATATACACAGCCGCATTCGCTTGTGATCCAGAGTGAGGTTGTACGTTTGCATAATCAGCACCAAATAGTGCTTTGGCACGATCAATAGCTAATTGTTCAACAACATCAACGTATTCACAACCGCCGTAGTAGCGTTTACCTGGATAACCTTCTGCATATTTGTTGGTCAGCTGAGATCCCTGCGCCTGCATAACACGAGGACTAGTATAGTTTTCAGAAGCAATTAATTCGATGTGCTCTTCTTGACGAGTCACTTCACCTTCCATTGCATTCCATAATTCCGGATCGTAATCAGCAATATTCATTTCACGTTTTAACATTCACATCTCCTGACTCAGCTAACTTCACTAAAGGCGAACTCCCTTACGGGAGTAAGAATGACATACAGTGTAAACTCTTTTTCCTCATTGAGATAGTCCCAAAAGAAAAAATACGCAATCGTTTGCTAAGCCACTATAACACAGTTCTATTACTTTTTGATAACCTCATTTTATCTGCTGTTTTTGTTCTTTTTGAGGCACATCTCGCTAATTTATGTAAACCCTCAACATCATTCTCTAAGATTTCCCCATTTTCCTAAAAAAAATAAAAACTCAGATTTACAAATAAAGCAAAAAGATATAAGTTGTATTAAAAATACATGTTATAAAAATCATATTAAACTGAATATTTTTCAGGAGCAATTATGTTAGATGCACAAACTATCGCGACAATTAAATCCACTATTCCTCTTATTGCTAAAACAGGCCCCGCGTTAACGGCGCATTTTTACGACAGAATGTTCTCTCGCCATCCTGAGTTAAAAGATATTTTTACTATGAGCCACCAAAGCAGTGGCGCACAACGTGAAGCGTTATTTAATGCGATATGTGCTTATGCAACGCACCTTGAGGATTTACCTGCTATTTTGCCGGCGGTAGAAAAAATTGCACAAAAACATGCCAGTTTGAATATTCTTCCTGAACATTATCCTATTGTTGGAGAAAACTTATTAGCCACCATTGATGAAATGTTTAACCCGGGCAAAGAAGTGCTTGATGCTTGGGGAGCCGCTTACCAAGTTTTGGCTGATGTCTTTATTAATCGGGAAGAGCAAATTTATCAACAAAAAGAACAAGCTTCAGGAGGCTGGCGAGGATTACGCCACTTTAAAGTTAAGCATAAAGTAAAACAAAGTGAGGTTATTACCAGCTTTGAATTAGAGCCTGAAGATGGACAAGCGGTTACACCTTACCGTGCAGGCCAATATTTAAGTATTTATATTCGTGATGAGAAACTTGCAAATCAAGAAATTCGTCAATATTCCTTAACGCAATCGGCAAACAATAAAACCTATCGTATTGCGGTAAAACGTGAAGACAAGGGAATTTTATCTAATTTTCTTCATGACCATATCCAAGAAGGAGACATCTTACAAGTTGCCGCACCAGGGGGCGATTTTTATTTAGATATCTCATCAACAACGCCTGTCACATTAATTTCAGCAGGTGTAGGCTTAACTCCTATGTTAGCGATGTTGCACACTCTCTCTTCTCACCAAGCACAAGTCAATTGGTTACATGCAGCGGAGCATGGTGGCGTGCATGCTTTTAAGGAAGAAATCGCACAAGCAGGAAAGCAAATTGAACAATATCAACAAGCCGTATGGTATCGTCTCCCTCGTACTGAAGATATAATCAATAAAGACTATCAATTTGAAGGGTTGATGGATTTAACCAAGATACATGAATGGCTATCAATACCTAATATGCAGTTCTATTTCTGTGGACCATTACCTTTTATGCAATCTGTCGCTAAACAACTTATTGCTCTCGGTATTGAAAGCGATAAACTTCATTATGAGTGCTTTGGCCCTCATGCTGTTATTAGCCAATAACAGCCAGAATAGGTAAGAGAATAAATTAAATAATAAGGAAAAAGCGCTGATTATTTTACTATTCAGCGCTTTTTATATTGGAAACAACTAACTATTTAATAAGTAACTTTTATTGATGTCGGTATAACATGATATTTAGACGAATAGCGATACCAAATAACACTAATTAAACAGAGTGTATAGCCGAACAACTCGCTACCTTCTTCCACCATATTTTTTACCGTGCGGTTATAGTCTTCACCTAACAATTTCTCCCACAAAATCCCCATACCAAATAAGCGAGAGAATAGTAAAACACTGAGTAAACCCGCCATAAGCATTCCTTGACTAGAATGCGTTATAAAATGGGTTAAGCCATATAATGTTTTTTTCCCTTCTCTGATAGCGATCGCTATACAGACAAATGTTACCGTTAATGCAAACCAAACCCATGAACCATGTGCTAATTGGTCAAAAACACCATCTAACTCACGAATTAAGATACACAAGAAAAAGCCCATAATCAGTGTGTATCCCCCTCTCATTTCTGGCTGTTTATAAGCAGGTATAAAGAAAAGAAGACATATTATAGCCACAATAAGTTCTTGCCCCAGTTCGGTTGCTGAGGTTTCAGAAATACCATTATTCAGCACCAAAATATCGAGGAAAATAAACCCTGTTGTTATTGCCACAATCATGGCGGAAAACAAAAATAAAGCAAAACGCTTTAATAAATAGCTAAGCACGATATTACCCATAGAATAATAAATATTTAAGTTGATGATAATAACTGTCTACAAAAGTTATTGAATAACATTTTGTGCCTTAAAAGGTGAGAATTTTAGTAAAATAAATTGTTTATTATCATCAATAGACTTGTATAAGATATAAATAGCACAATAGGTGAAACATAAAAAAACATTTTATGAACAAAGAAAGGTAATTATTAATATTACTTATTTAATGAGTATAATTATCAGCAATACAAATCATTTATTATCACTTATAAATTTATAAAAGATAATCAGTAAATAAATAAACTTATTGAGATAATATAAAAAAGAATTAATTAATAAAGATAAAAAAACCTGATAATTAAACTAATAATCATCAGGTTTCATAAACAACGCTTATTTATTTTTTAAATAGCTTCTTCGTCTTGCTCTCCAGTACGAATACGGATAACTCGATTCACATCAAAAACAAAAATTTTACCGTCGCCAATCTTCCCCGTTTGAGCGGTAGTCATTATAGTATCGACACAAGTTTCAGCTATTTCATCAGCAACAACGATCTCAATTTTTACTTTAGGTAAAAAATCGACCATATATTCTGCACCACGATAAAGTTCGGTATGCCCTTTCTGACGACCAAAGCCTTTTACCTCTGTTACCGTCATACCCGTGATACCAACTTCGGCTAATGCTTCTCTTACATCATCTAATTTAAACGGCTTAATTATCGCTTCAATTTTTTTCATCGGATTATCCTGCTATTACCAGTTATGGCGACCAAAACCGCTTGTGATCGGATAGCGACGATCTTTACCAAAATTACGACTGGTAATACGCGGTCCTACCGGTGCTTGACGACGCTTATATTCATTAATATCGACTAATTTTACCACTTTACGAACAATGGCTTCATCAAATCCAGCCGCAACCAAGTCAGAAACAGATTTATCTTGCTCAACATAGCCTTCAAGAAGGGCATCTAAAATATCATAAGGTGGCAGATTATCTTGATCTGTTTGTCCTGGTGCTAATTCTGCTGAAGGGGGCCTATCAATCACACGTTGTGGAATAGCGGGTGAAAGAGTATTACGATATTTAGCCAGTTCAAACACCAGTGTTTTAGGAACATCTTTTAAAACATCAAAGCCCCCCGCCATATCACCATATAAGGTCGAGTAGCCTACGGCAGATTCACTTTTATTACTCGTGGTGAGCACTAACCGACGACGTTTATTGGACATCGCCATTAAAATAACAGCACGACAACGCGCTTGTAGATTTTCTTCTGTGGTATCGACAGCGCTACCTTTAAACATAGGCGAAAGTTGATCCATAAAAGCATCAAACATCGGCTCAATAGAGACAGTATCAAACTCAACACCTAATAAATCAGCTTGCTCTTTCGCATCGTGAATACTCATTTCTGAGGTATAGCGAAATGGCATCATTACCGCTTGAACGCTCTCTTTACCTAATGCATCAACGGCAATTGCAACTGTTAAGCCTGAGTCGATGCCCCCTGATAATCCTAATATAGCGCCTTTAAAACCATTTTTTGTCACATAATCACGCGTTGCCAGCACTAGTGCTTGATAAACTTGCGCTAAAGGAGAAAGCTCTGGTGCCGCATCTTGCATTGGTACGATAGTTAACTCATCAAACTCCACCACGGCCACTTGCTCATCAAAAGCCGCTAAACGATGGGTGATTGTTCCTCGTTCATCAAAGACTTTAGAACATCCATCAAAAACCAATTCATCTTGACCACCAATTTGATTGAGATACACCACAGGCAGATGCGTTCTTTGGCAATGTTCTTTAATTAATTGGGTACGAATATGTGGCTTTTCACGACTATAAGGTGAAGCATTAATAGAAAGAACCAGATCAGCACCCGCTTGTTTTAGTGCATCAATAGGCTCGTTGATCCAAATATCTTCACAAATTAATAATCCTAAATGATAGCCTTTAAAAGGCACAACACAACGTTCATTTCCTTGCTGGAAATAACGTTTTTCATCAAATACACCATAATTAGGTAGCTGTTGTTTGAAGTAACGCGCCTGTAACTCACCTTGATAGAAAAATGACAGTGCATTATAGATAGTACCGTTTTGCCACCAAGGATGCCCAACCACAATGGCCGTTTTCTTACTTGCTTGTTCTAAACGAACCAGTTGCTCTTCACAACGTTGTTGGAAATCAGGGCGAAATAGTAGATCTTCAGGAGAGTAACCGCATAACGCAAGCTCAGAAAACAAAACCAGATCGGCATCTTCTTGCGCTTTTACGGTGGCTAACATGCGTTCACAGTTGCCTTCAATATCGCCAACAACCCAGTTTAACTGAGCAAGTGCGAGTTTTAATTTACGACTCATAAAAATTAGTCTCTCCAGCTATCTTTGCTATCTAAAGAAAGCAAGTTTAAAAAAATTTTTGTTATCTACAAAGATCATTCTTTGAAATCATTGGCATCAAGTCCATGACGTGACAACAATTTATAAAATTCTGTTCGATTTCGCCCTGCCATCCTTGCAGCCTGAGTGACATTGCCCTTTGTCATCTGCAATAACTTCCTTAAATAGGTCATCTCAAAATGGCCCCGTGCTTCAGCAAAAGTAGGTAATGCGGTATTTTCCCCTTGCAATGCTTGTGTGACAAGGGCTTCGCTAATCACAGGTGCAGTCGTTAAAGCGACACATTGCTCGATGACGTTAACTAACTGACGCACATTTCCCGGCCAACTTGCTGTCATTAGACATTTCATCGCATCCGTTGAGAAGCTACGCACAAAAGGTTTATGTCGTTTTGCTGATTCGCGCAATAAATGGTTAGCAAGAACAGGAATATCCTCGGCTCTTTCGCTCAACGTGGGGATACGTAAATTCACCACATTTAAACGATAGTATAAATCTTCTCGAAATTCATTACGCTCCATCGCTTTTGGTAAGTCACGGTGGGTTGCAGAAAGAATACGCACATCAATATCAATATCACGATTACTGCCTAATGGCCGCACTTTACGCTCTTGTAATACACGCAGTAATTTCACTTGCAATGCCATTGGCATATCACCAATTTCATCCAAAAATAGAGTGCCTCCTTCTGCCGCTTGGAAAAGTCCTTCACGACTACTTACCGCGCCAGTAAAAGCACCTTTAGCATGCCCAAATAGTTCAGATTCTAATAATTGTTCAGGTAAAGCACCGCAGTTAATAGCAATAAAGGGTTTTTTAGCTCGTGGGCTGGCGCGGTGGATTGCTTGAGCAAGGACTTCTTTACCTGTACCGCTTTGCCCATTAATCAGTACGCTAACATCGGATTGTGCAACTAACTTGGCTTGCTCTAATAAACGTAACATTTGGGGGCTACGGGTCACGATATCTTTTGACCACTCTTCATCAGATACCGTCGTCACTAATTCTAATGCTTCATCGATAGCTTTATAAAGCGCATCTCTATCAACAGGTTTAGTCAAGAAACTAAACACCCCCTGTTGAGTTGCCGCGACAGCATCAGGAATGGAGCCATGTGCAGTTAAAATAATCACAGGCATACCGGGTTGTTGGCGCTGTATTTCTGCAAATAGCGCCATACCATCCATTTCATCCATACGTAAATCGCTGATCACCAGATCGATTTTTTCTTTTAATAATAGTTTAAGTGCTTCTTGCCCACTTTCAGCGGTAACGATATGAAACCCTTCACTTGTTAATCGCATACCCAGTAGCTTTAATAATCCCGGATCATCATCGACAAGTAAAAGATTCGCTGATTTATGGCCAGCCATGCACATTCTCCTTATTTAGATCCTGTTTCAGTAGGTTTAACCGTTGCGCTATTCTCTTTTTCTGTCGAGGTATTTTTCGCATCAGGTTTTACTTGCTCTGCTTTTGGTGGTTCAGGTTTAACTGCTGATACCGAAGGTTGTGAAACCTCATTATTTTCTTTGGTTATCGATTGCTCACTTGCCGTTGACGTATTAGATTGCTCCGCTGTCGGTTTATCGGCTGGTTTTTCTGCATTACTCGCATCTGAAGATTGAACATCAGATAGTGCTTCTTCTTGAGAAATAGCATCCACAGAAGCCCCTTGTTTTCGGCTCGATAATTGACGTTCAATTTGTGTGAGACTTTCGAGTTTTTTACGTGTGGTATTTAACTCATGCTCTAATGCATTATTTTGTTTTTTCAGCAAATCCATTTTATTTTCCGTTTCTGTAATAAAACGGCGATTACGATTTTTCTCATCAGCGAGAGCAAGCGTAAGCGTTTGATTCTCAATCCAAGTAGATAATAGAACACGCATAGAGCTTGGAAATTGCAATTGATAGCTTTCTAATAAAACCAGCTGAGCACGACGTTCAGCAACCGTCATTCCCGCTCGCTCTAATAAAATACTTTTATAAAAGGCACCGTCCCATCCGGCAACGATAACACTACTGGCTTGACGTTGTGCTTCTGTAGACATAATACGCTGTGTGCACTCAATGGTACGTAACCAAAATAGCGGATTATTGAGCCCTTCATGATAAAAAGCAGCTAAAGTTTTACATTCTGCCCAACGATAATCGATAGTTTTTTGTTTAACAACGGGGGTTTCAGGCTCAATATTAGCAGTTTCGATCAGCGATTTTTGTGCACATCCAGCAAGAAACATAGGCAACATAATCCAACACAGATACTGTTTCCAGTGTGAAGCGATCCTCTTAATTGATGCAGGGGCCATAGATAATTGCTCATTAGCCAGTGTCTTTCGCTTTAATTTTTTATACTGATGAAAAGACACCTGTTTTTGTGACCTGATATGCATTATTTATTCTCAGAAAGTAGCGGTAGTTCAATACGAAAACAGACATCAGCATAGTCAGAATGAACAATATTTAACTCGCCATCCATTCTTTTGATACAGTCATGAGCAATACTTAACCCCAAACCACTCCCTTTGACAGCCCCTTTACGTAATAGAGAACCTTGAAAAAAGGGCTCAAAAATCATTTTTTGTTCTGATTCAGGGATCGGAGTGCCTTTATTGGCTATATCAATAACTATTTTCTGTTCAATTTGATAACTAGAGATCCAGATATTACCCGATTCAGCGCCATAGTGCACCGCATTCGAGTAGAGATTATCAATAACTCTTGATAATAACGTCGTTTCTGCTCGACATTTTTTCAGATCAAGTGAAATTATCGTCTTAATGCCTTTCGCTCGGGCGGGTAAACTATGCGCTAACACCACATCATTCACTAATGTGGTTAAATCAACTTCCTCAATTTGCTGAGGTACTTCGGAAAGTTTACGATTATAATCAAGTAGTTGCTCAATTAATAATTGAAGTTGTTTACTACTATTATCAAGAATAGCTACGACTTCTTTTTGATCTAAGGTTAAAGGCCCTGCTACTTCATCCGCTAATAATTCTGTTCCTTCGCGCATACTGGCTAACGGTGTTTTTAACTCATGAGAAATATGACGTAAAAACTCATGGCGTTGCGATTCTAGCCATGCAAGACGTTCACTTAACCAAATAATACGTTGAGCTAAAGAGCGTAATTCACGTGGCCCCTGAAACGAATTCAAGTTATTATTTAATGTACGCCCTTCCCCCAATCGGTTAATCATTTTTTCTATACCTTTAACCGGACCGATGATCATACGGGTAAATAAGGCAATTAAAATCAGGCTAAAAACAAAAACAATTAAACTTTGCCAACCAAAATAACGCCCTTTTTCAGCAATAGCCATTTGTAGTTGCTCGCCACGACTAAAAATAATCTCTTTGGTTAACACGACAATGCGGTTATTGGCATAAGAAAATTGCTCTAATGCTTGTTGCATTTGAGAAGTGGGTTCACTATTTTTGCATTGAATTGATTTGAGCGTTTTCAAAGAAGTATTCAAGGCTTGTGCTTCTTTAGACTCAGAAAGAGGGATGATGGTCTGCTGCAAGGTAGAGAACATTTTGCTGTATTGTTGATAACGCTGTTGATACATTTCTTCATCAGTTTTATCACGCAATACACAATATCGTCGATAATTTCCTTCCATTTCAATAGCTAAATTACGCATCACCTCACTACGCTCGGTATCCGCTAACGCATTTTTATTGGTAATAGCGGCTTGGTTACTAAGCTGATCCAAACTTTGATAAGCCTGATAGGCAAGGACGAGAAGCGGTAACAGCACCATCCAAAATGCCATGATAACCAATTGTCTTAAAGATCGGGGGAAAATACGCCACTTTTTCAATGAAATCATCTCAACACCTATTAGAGTAATGCGATGCTACATGACTTAATAACAAGAAAAAAGTCCGACATTGAAATTCAGATAGGAAAACGAACACAAGCGAGAACACGCAACAGGCTCTAGAAATGGGAGAGCGGAATATCTTACTGAGATATTCCGCTCGTCAATATTCATCTCTTTTCTCTCTAAAAGAGAATGAAGGTGGTGCCTCACTCCACGTGTCGCCCTGTGTTTGATAAGGCCCGAAGGCGAGTATCATGATGTTGGACGGTAGGCACCTTACTCTGGCGTCATTCTTGGCTTATGTGGTATGTTCCCACCCATATTGTGGACCGACATAAAAAGTTGAATGAGCAACTGATTAATATAATGCACAAGGCGTGCCAACTTTTCGATTAAAATCATAAGATATTGATTTTAAACAAAAAAGTATTTTTATCTTACTAAAATAAAAAACAGCCTCAATTTTTGATAGCGAAAAAATCAACAAGCTGTCTCCATTTCCAGACACCGTTAATTAAAAAATATTAAATTATTAAAATTCAACAAGTTAAATGTCACCTTTTGGCGACAATGAAAAAATGATGTGTCGTCGATTTTATACATTGATAATTTTTTCCTTTTATATCAACAAAATAAAGCCCCTCTAACTTGAGGGGCTTTGGGTTATAACACTGACTCTTTTTTATTACATCATTAGTCAAATTGCTTTCTGGCATTACGGAATAAGCGCATCCAAGGGCTATCTTCTCCCCAATTTTCTGGATGCCAAGAATGGCTCACTGTTCTAAAAACGCGCTCAGGGTGAGGCATCATGATTGTTGAGCGGCCATCTGTTGTGGTAACAGCGGTGATCCCTTTTACTGATCCGTTAGGGTTTAATGGGTATTGCTCTGTTGGTTGACCATAGTGATCAACAAAACGCAGTCCTACTAAATTTTTTGCTTCTAACTGCGCTAATTGTGCAGCGTCACGAAATTCAGCAAAACCTTCACCATGAGATACCGCAATTGGCATCTGTGACCCCGCCATACCTTGTAATAATAGCGACGGGCTATCAGTTACTTTTACTAAGCTAAAGCGGGCTTCAAAACGCTCTGAGCGATTGCGTACAAAGCGTGGCCATAAATCTGCCCCCGGAATAAGCTCGGCCAACGTTGACATCATTTGGCAACCATTACAAACCCCAAGTGATAACGTATCTTGACGTGCAAAGAATTGGGCAAACTCATCACGTAAACGATGATTAAATAAAATAGATTTAGCCCATCCCTCACCCGCACCGAGTACATCACCATAAGAGAAACCACCACAAGCAACCAATACATCAAAATCACTTAATGAGCGTTGTGCCGTATGTAAATCGCTCATATGAACATCAATAGCATCAAATCCAGCGCGATCAAAAGCTGCTGCCATTTCCACATGAGAGTTAACACCTTGCTCTCTTAATACCGCAATACGAGGACGACTGCCTGTAGCAATATAAGGCGCCGCAATATCCTCTGCGGGATCAAAGGTTAAGTGAACATTTAATCCCGGATCGTGACTATCTTGTTTGGCACGATGTTCTTCATCTGCACATTCAGGATTATCACGTAAACGTTGCATTTGCCATGTCGTTTCAGCCCACCAGACACGTAATGTACTACGTTTTTCGTGGTAAACTTCCGTTTCACGGCTTTGAATAATAATGTCATCACTTGCTGTTGCTTGCCCTAAGTAATGTAAACAATCCGCTAAACCATGTTCAGTAAACAGTGTTTCAACGATTTCTTGATGCTCCCCTTTAATTTGGAACACCGCACCTAGCTCTTCATTAAATAGACCTGCTAAAATATCTTCGTCATAAGCACTGATATCAACATTAAGGCCACAATGTCCCGCAAACGCCATTTCGGCCAAAGTCACAAATAAGCCACCATCAGAGCGGTCATGATAAGCCAGTAATTTACCGTCGCTCACCAATTGTTGAATGACATTAAAAAACTGTTTTAACTGCTCTACATCACGTAAATCAGCCGCTTTTTGTCCTAGCTGACGATAAACTTGAGCTAATGCTGTTGCCCCTAATGCATTATGACCATTACCTAAATCGATTAGATATAAACGGTTTCCTTCTTGGGTAGAAAGCTCAGGGGTGACAGTTTTACGTACATCTTCAACACGGGAAAATGCGGTGATAACTAAAGAGAGCGGTGAAATAACTTCTTTCGTTTTTCCTTGTTCATCTTGCCAACGCGTTTTCATGGACATTGAGTCCTTACCCACCGGAATAGTAATACCTAATTGTGGGCATAGCTCTTCACCAATGGCTTTTACTGCATCATATAATCCCGCATCTTCACCAGGGTGACCCGCCGCAGCCATCCAGTTTGCGGAAAGTTTTATACGATTAAGTGACTGTACATCGCAACCAGCTATATTGGTTAAGGCTTCACCTACCGCCATTCGCGCTGATGCGGCAAAATCTAATAGTGCAATAGGGGCTCTTTCCCCTATTGACATCGCCTCGCCGTAATAGCTATCTAATGTGGCCGTTGTTACCGCACAGTTAGCCACCGGAATTTGCCAAGGTCCAACCATTTGGTCACGCGCAACCATTCCCGTAACACTACGATCACCAATAGTAATTAAGAACGTCTTCTCAGCAACGGCGGGTAAATGAAGTACGCGATAAACCGCTTCTTTTAAATCGATATCTTTACGATCGAGATATTCACCTGCTGTTTGATGTGATGTGACATCACGCAACATTTTCGGCGCTTTACCTAACAAGATATCTAAAGGCATATCTATTGGTTTATTATCAAAATGTGTATCATTTAACACTAATTCACGCTCTTGTGTTGCCTCGCCAATGACCGCATAAGGGGCTCTTTCTCGTTGGCATAGCGCATCAAATAGTGGCATTTTTTCTGGGGATACCGCTAATACATAACGCTCTTGCGACTCATTACACCAGATCTCTAGAGGACTCATACCCGGTTCATCATTTAAAACGTTACGTAACTCAAAACGACCTCCACGCCCGCCATCATTGACAAGCTCAGGCATGGCATTAGAAAGCCCCCCCGCTCCGACATCATGAATAAATAAAATCGGGTTATCATCACCTAATTGCCAACAGCGATCGATAACCTCTTGGCAACGACGCTCCATTTCTGGGTTATCTCGTTGCACAGAAGCAAAATCTAAATCAGCATCTGACTGGCCGGAAGTCATAGAAGAAGCCGCACCACCTCCTAGGCCGATATTCATCGATGGGCCACCAAGTACAATTAACTTAGCACCCACGGAGATCTCACCTTTTTGCACGTGATCTTCGCGAATATTACCAATACCACCAGCCAACATAATAGGTTTATGGTAGCCTCGAATTTCAACACCATTATGACTATTAACCTGCTCTTCATAGGTTCTGAAATAACCTAATAAGGCGGGGCGACCAAATTCATTATTAAATGCGGCTCCACCTAAAGGACCTTCTGTCATAATATCCAGTGCACTGACAATACGTTCTGGTCTGCCAAAATCTTCTTCCCAAGGTTGTTCAAACCCCGGAATACGTAAGTTAGAAACGGAAAAACCGACTAAACCGGCTTTAGGTTTTGCCCCACGGCCTGTCGCCCCTTCATCACGAATTTCACCGCCAGAGCCGGTTGCTGCACCAGGCCACGGGGAAATTGCCGTTGGGTGATTGTGCGTTTCCACTTTCATTAAGATATGGACAGGCTCTTGATGATAACGGTAATGCCCTTTTTCCGTATCGGGATAAAAACGCCCAGCAACGGAGCCTTCCATTACTGCGGCATTATCTTTATAAGCCGACAAGACATAATCAGGAGTTTGCTCAAAAGTATTTTTAATCATTTTAAATAATGATTTGTCTTGCGCTTTACCGTCGATTATCCAATCTGCATTAAAAATTTTATGACGGCAATGCTCTGAGTTTGCTTGAGCGAACATATAAAGTTCTACATCAGTTGGATTACGTTGCAAACGTTTAAAAGCATCTACTAGATAATCAACTTCATCATCAGCTAGCGCTAACCCCATTTCAATATTGGCAGCAACTAGCGCATCTTTACCGTGAGCAAGAACATCAATTGTTTTTAATGGGGTGGGTGTCTGTTCAGCAAATAGCGCATTAACTTGTTGATAATCGGTAAAAATTGTTTCCATCATACGATCATAAATAAAACCGTATAACAACTGCCACTGTTCTTCGGCCATCGTATCGCTATCTATATAATAAGCAATACCACGTTCAATTCTAACCACTTGTGCTAAACCACAATTATGGGCAATATCTGTCGCTTTAGTCGACCATGGCGAAATGGTTCCCGGTCGTGGTACAACAATACGCATCTCTCCAACAAGCTCATGCTCTGTTAATGAAGGGCCATAGTGCAGTAACTTGCTTAATTTAGCTTGTTCATCTTCAGATAGCTGTCCATCCACTTTTACAAAATGGATAAACTCCGCATAAATACCACGGACAGGAAGTTGGTTTTCCTGACATAAAGTTAATAGTTTATTAATACGAAAAGCGGATAAAGCGGGGGAGCCACGCAGGATTTCCATAATATTGAGTTCTCTCTTTTAGCAGCTAGCCTGATCAATCATTCAGGGGAAACGCGCCTAGTATAATAGAATAACTGCTCAGACGAAACCGTTTGCGTGAACAAAATAACAGCATTTAACTTAGCGTGTTTTCATCATTAATTGGTGTAATCAAGTTGCGTCTTAGCAAAATGTTGAGCAAAATGGTCGATTACTGGAAATTTATCCATGTTTAAATGACTACTTTACACACAATAAAAAACAACGTTAACGAGAACCAACCTATTGAACAATATAAGGATTAACTATTTCGTTATCGTTATCATAGCGCTATTTTCAGCCGCGATTATTGCACTGAATATTACTTGGCCTGACAGGCAAAAAGCGCAGATAAATAAGATTTTATCTCGTGGTGAGCTTAGAGTGAGTACTATCCCTTCACCACTGATAACGATAAATGATAAAAAGGACCCCGTAGGTTTCGATTATGAATTAGTGAAACGCTTTGCTGATTATCTTGGCGTGAAACTTGTCGTTAATATGCGGACGAATATCAACCAACTCTTTGATGATCTGGAGAATAATAAAGCAGACTTTATTGCCGCTGGATTAATTTATAATAAAGAAAGGCTAGATACGACACGAAGTGGGCCAGCCTATTTCTCAGTTTCTCAACAACTGATCTATCGTAAAGGCACATTGAGGCCTCGTCGTTTTGATGAGCTTAATGGGCGCCTTGTCGTCGCAGCCGGTTCAGCTCATGCCAGCTTATTAAAAACATTAAAAGAAACGCAATATCCTGAACTCGAATGGGAAGAATCAGAGACTAAAACGACGTCACAGCTACTTGAAGAGTTATCTGAAGGTAAAATAACTTATGTACTGGCCGATTCAATCAGCGTCGCGGTACAACAACGCATTCACCCTAATGTTGCAGTCGCTTTTGAGGTGACGGAAAGTCGTCCATTAACGTGGTATTTACCAAATCAAGATGATAATAGTCTGTATGCAGCCATGTTGGATTACTTCAATCAACTTTCCCAAGACGATGTGCTCGCAAGACTAGAAGAGAAGTATTTTGGTCATGTTGGTTCATTTGACTACTTTGATACACTCTCTTTTATTACCGCCATTGACTCAATATTACCTAATTATCAACCTCTGTTTGAAAAATATGCCGAGACTTTTGATTGGCGTTTATTAGCAGCAATGGCTTGGCAAGAATCACATTGGGATCCCCATGCCACGTCACCGACAGGTGTAAGAGGCTTAATGATGCTAACACGTCCAACTGCGTCAAGTATGGGTATAACAGATAGGTTAGATCCCGAAGAAAGTATCAAAGGAGGTGCACAATATTTAAAACATCTTCTTTCTCGCCTACCAGATACTATCCCTGATGATGAAAAAATCTGGTTTGCACTTGCCGCTTATAACATGGGATATGGTCATATGTTAGATGCAAGAAAGCTAACCGAACAGCAAGGCGCCAATCCTAATAGCTGGTTAGATGTAAAAGCGCGGTTACCTTTGCTCAGCCAAAAGAAATACTATTTAGATCTTCCCTATGGTTATGCGAGAGGACATGAAGCTTATCGTTATGTTGAAAATATTCGTCGCTATCAACTCAGTTTAGAGGGATACCTACAAGCAAAAGAGAGTAAAAATAAGATCCTATCAAAAGACGAAAAAGACGATTCAGCCAATACTGCTTTATTACCGCCTCGCTCCGTAGGCTCCCCCTCTTCATCTTAGTTGTCAATTATATAGCCTCTTTTTAGGGGCTTACTACCCTCGTTTTTTATTCATCTAACCACAATTTTAGCAGCATAATCCTCTCTATACCGTGCCATAACTTGGTATGCTCCCCCTCTTGAAGGACGGGTTTTACTGCGAACTTGATAAAAAATGTTACTATTTTAATACT
>NZ_CAWQOK010000053.1:0-21547 GCF_963896075.1 Proteus sp. G4415 | reverse complement strand
AATTAACCTAATACTTTAGCAACAACACCCGCACCTACTGTACGGCCACCTTCACGGATTGCGAAGCGTAAACCTTCGTCCATTGCGATTGGGTGGATCAGTTCAACGATCATGTTCACGTTGTCGCCTGGCATTACCATTTCTACGCCTTCTGGTAATTCGATAGTACCAGTTACGTCAGTTGTACGGAAGTAGAACTGTGGACGGTAGCCTTTGAAGAATGGCGTGTGACGACCACCTTCATCTTTGCTCAGAATATAAACTTCTGATTCAAATTTGTTGTGTGGGTTGATTGAACCTGGTTTCGCCAGTACTTGTCCACGTTCGATTTCTTCACGTTTTGTACCACGCAGCAGAACACCTACGTTCTCACCTGCACGACCTTCGTCAAGTAATTTACGGAACATTTCAACGCCAGTACAAGTTGTTTTTGCGGTTTCTTTGATACCAACAATCTCAACTTCATCACCTACTTTGATGATACCACGCTCTACACGACCAGTAACTACTGTACCACGACCTGAGATTGAGAATACATCTTCGATTGGTAACAGGAATGGTTTGTCAATTGCACGCTCTGGCTCTGGGATATAAGAATCCAGTGCTTCTGCTAATTCAACAATTTTTGCTTCCCACTCTGCTTCGCCTTCCAGTGCTTTCAGCGCTGAACCACGGATTACTGGAGTGTCATCACCTGGGAAATCGTATTGAGACAGAAGTTCACGAACTTCCATTTCAACTAATTCTAACAGCTCTTCATCATCTACCATGTCACATTTGTTCAGGAATACGATGATGTAAGGAACACCAACCTGACGACCTAACAGGATGTGCTCACGAGTTTGTGGCATTGGACCATCAGTTGCTGCTACTACCAGAATAGCTCCGTCCATTTGCGCAGCACCAGTGATCATGTTTTTAACATAGTCGGCGTGACCTGGGCAGTCTACGTGTGCGTAGTGGCGAGTTGGAGTATCGTATTCTACGTGTGAAGTAGAGATGGTGATACCACGCGCTTTTTCTTCTGGCGCATTATCGATTTGGTCGAATGCACGAGCAGCACCACCGTAAGTTTTAGCTAAAACTGTAGTGATTGCAGCAGTCAGAGTTGTTTTACCGTGGTCAACGTGGCCGATAGTACCAACGTTAACGTGCGGTTTTGAACGTTCAAATTTTTCTTTAGACACGACTATATTCCTTAATATCGCTCCCTCTCACAGAGGGAGCGTAAACTAAATTGAACTCGAAAGGATCTTATTTCGCTTTACGAGCTTCGATAATAGCCTGAGCGACGTTGCTAGGCGCTTCGTTGTACTTCAAGAACTCCATTGAGTATGAAGCACGACCCTGAGTTTGTGAACGCAGGTCAGTTGCATAACCGAACATTTCAGCCAGTGGTACTTGTGCACGAATGATCTTACCAGTAGGTAGATCGTCCATACCTTCAACCATACCACGACGACGGTTTAAGTCACCGATAACGTCGCCCATGTAATCTTCTGGCGTTTCAATCTCAACTTTCATGATTGGCTCTAACAGAATCGGTTTTGCTTTCATGAAACCTTCTTTAAAGGCCATAGATGCAGCAATTTTAAACGCGATCTCTGAGGAGTCAACATCATGGTAAGAACCGAAGTGCAGACGAGCTTTGATATCAACAACAGGGTAACCGGCTAAAGGACCTGATTTCAGCTGTTCTTGGATACCTTTGTCAACAGCTGGGATGAATTCTTTAGGAATTACACCACCAACGATATCGTTGACAAACACATAGTTCTCTTCACCACCTGATGGTAATGGGCTAAGGTCAATAACAACATGACCATACTGACCACGACCACCAGATTGTTTAGCGTGTTTACCTTCAACGTCAGTAATTTCTTCGCGAATTGTTTCACGGTAAGCAACTTGTGGTTTACCTACGTTCGCTTCAACTTTAAACTCACGACGCATACGGTCAACTAACACGTCTAAGTGTAGCTCACCCATACCTGCGATGATAGTCTGTCCAGACTCTTCATCACTAGATACACGGAAAGATGGATCTTCTTGAGCCAGACGGTTCAGAGCGATACCCATTTTTTCTTGGTCAGCTTTAGTCTTAGGTTCGATAGCAACAGAGATTACTGGCTCTGGGAATTCCATACGTTCTAAGATGATTGGTGCATCAATTGCACACAGTGTATCACCTGTAGTAACGTCTTTCAGACCGATAGCAGCAGCGATGTCACCTGCACGAACTTCTTTAATTTCTTCACGTTTGTTAGCATGCATCTGAACGATACGGCCAAAACGTTCTTTTTTGTCTTTAACTGGGTTCAGAACTGTGTCACCAGAGTTTACAACACCGGAATAAACACGGAAGAACGTTAAGTTACCAACAAATGGGTCAGTTGCGATTTTAAATGCCAGTGCAGAGAATGGCTCTTCATCGCTTGAATGACGTTCTGCTGGAGTATCTTTACCATCTGGTAAAATACCTTTAATTGCAGGTACATCTGTTGGTGCTGGCAGATATTCAATAACTGCATCCAGCATCGCCTGAACACCTTTGTTCTTAAATGCAGAACCACAGGTAACCAGGATAATTTCGTTATCTAGAACGCGTTTACGCAGCGCAGATTTAATTTCTGCTTCTGACAGTTCTTCACCGCCCAGATATTTGTCCATCAGATCTTCTGATGCTTCAGCTGCAGATTCGATCAGGTTGTTGTGCCACTCTTCTGCTAGATCTTGTAAATCAGCAGGAATGTCTTCGTATTCGAAGGTGACGCCTTGATCTTCTTCATTCCAGCGAATCGCTTTCATTTTGATCAGGTCAACAACACCAGTGAAATCTTCTTCAGCGCCTACTGGGATTTGCAGTGGAACTGGGTTTGCAGCTAAACGTGTTTTGATTTGTTCAACTACACGTAAGAAGTTTGCACCCATACGGTCCATTTTGTTAACGAACGCGATACGTGGTACATGATATTTGTTAGCCTGGCGCCATACTGTTTCTGACTGAGGCTGAACACCACCAACTGCACAGTAAACCATAACCGCGCCATCAAGAACACGCATAGAACGTTCTACTTCGATAGTGAAGTCAACGTGTCCCGGGGTGTCGATGATGTTTACACGGTGAGGCTCAAACTGTTTAGCCATACCAGACCAGAATGCAGTAGTTGCAGCGGATGTGATAGTGATACCACGTTCCTGCTCTTGCTCCATCCAGTCCATTGTTGCTGAACCTTCGTGAGTTTCACCAATTTTATGGTTTACACCGGTATAAAACAGAATACGTTCACTTGTAGTGGTTTTACCGGCGTCGATGTGCGCACTAATACCGATATTACGATAGCGTGCTATGGGGGTTTGACGAGCCATTTTTTCCTCTCTCGTGGGCGTTCAATTCAGGTAAAGGACAGCATAGCTGTCCTGAAAAGAGTTGCGACTACTTCGCGGATTACCAGCGGTAGTGTGCGAACGCCTTGTTTGCATCTGCCATACGGTGAACGTCTTCACGTTTCTTAACAGCAGCGCCTTTGTTTTCAGCCGCATCAGATAATTCATTTGCCAGGCGAAGAGCCATGGATTTATCACCGCGTTTACGAGCAGCTTCAACAATCCAACGCATTGCTAATGCATTACGACGAACTGGGCGTACTTCAACTGGAACTTGGTAAGTTGAACCACCAACACGGCGGGATTTAACTTCCACAGTAGGACGTACGTTATCTAATGCGATTTCGAACGCTTCCAGTTCAGTTTTGCCTGAACGCTGAGCCAGGGTCTCTAGCGCATTATAAACAATAGATTCTGCAGTAGATTTTTTACCGTCTACCATCAGAATGTTAACAAATTTGGCCAGTAGTTCTGATCCGAACTTAGGATCTGGCAGAATTTTACGTTGACCAATTACACGACGACGTGGCATGGAAATACTCCGTTTAAAATTCAGGGTTGTCCAAAACTCGATGAGTTTATTTTGACATTAATTGTGAAAAAATGTTTGGCCTTACTTAACGGAGAACCATTAAGCCTTTGGCTTCTTCACACCGTACTTAGAGCGACCTTGTTTACGGTCTTTAACACCGGAACAGTCCAGCGCGCCGCGAACAGTGTGGTAACGCACACCTGGTAAGTCTTTAACACGACCACCACGGATAAGGATTACGGAGTGCTCCTGCAAGTTGTGGCCTTCACCACCGATGTAGGAAGAAACTTCGAAACCGTTAGTCAAACGAACACGGCATACTTTACGCAGTGCTGAGTTTGGTTTTTTAGGAGTGGTAGTATATACACGAGTACATACGCCACGTTTTTGCGGGCAAGCTTCCAGAGCTGGAACGTTGCTTTTAACAACTTTCGAGCTACGAGATTTGCGCACCAGCTGATTAATAGTTGCCATTTAAAAAAAGCTCCTGGTTTTTGCTTCGTAAACACGGATTTGAACTCTGTCTTGTCGACAAGACAAAACATGAGGACGCAGAATTTTATTGCTGACGAGCTCATGTGTCAAGAATTATACAGCAATTCTACGCGCCCCAGTGAATTTGTTGGGGGTGTTTTACCGTTAAATCGACAAAATCACCATAATTGATAAGTTTAATCTGATGAGAAACCTGATCTTTTAGGCCTCGCGCGAGAACATCATCAATTAATGCATAAACAGAAATTTGCTGAGCCAGACAATAAATTAATAAAGGATTATCTTCAAGAACGGCTAGTACACCATCTTGGATTAATAAAACTTCATCATGCTTTGTCAATAAAGACAAAAATGCGTCCAAATCACTTTGGTAAATAGAGACGGAGTAAGTATACAACATAACCGTTCATCCTTCTTGACTAACTCATCATTAAAAACGTAATACCACGTCATAGTGACTCAGTTTCTGAGCAATCTCTTGAGCTGTTATAACCTTGGCGTCAAGAATAAACATTGTTTGTGACGATAAACCACGATGAGCTAGATCTTCTTGTGATATATAGACGTTTGTCACATCATACAAGGGGAGGACTTTAAATGTAGCTGCATGATGACGAGAAAGAACGCCTTCAGGCTGTTGATTTTCCAGTAATTGGAACACGCCATCAGAAAGAAAAAAAACACCTATATTTTCGGTTAAGGCGGAAGTTGCTAATAGCGCATCTAAACCTTCACGCCCAGCACTATTACCATGAGGTGCCTGAGTAAAGATAAACGCCACAGAATTCATTTTCTTCATTAAAACTGCACCACACGATCACAAGTTAACATCGCTTGAGCGAGGGCTCCTAAGCCACTTAGCTCAAACTTTGTTGCCATATTGCTGCTCAGTAACCCCTGCTCTTTAGCTTGTTGCTCATCAACAACACCACGCCGTAATGCTGCAGCAACACAAACCTGCAAAGGGATATTGTAGCGTGAAGCCAATGCTATCCAGGATTTTGGCAAGTCAAATTCATCACTTGCGGGTGAGACCAATTGATTAGCATTGGACACACCTTCACGATAAAAAAATACTTGTGCGATGTGATGACCTTTTTCAAGTAACGCTTTAGCAAATAAATAAGCGCTAGAAGCTTGTTCCGTGCCATAATGTGGCCCAGTCACCAGCAAGCAATATGTCAGATTCATCGTATTACTCTACTCTCCATTTTTAAATTGGCGGATATAGAGATACACAGTATGTTTAGAAATATTCAGTCTATCAGCAACTTGATTTATCGCGTCTTTGATATCAAAGATCCCTTTCTCATAAAGATTTAACACCACTTGTTTATTTTTCGCATTATTAGCCACTTCACGATCGTTATTCACTTCTTCAATCGTAAATTCAAGTGTTTGTGCCACGAGATCATCGACAGAAGAAGCAAAATTCACATCAGAAGCCACTTCATGCGTTTCTTCAGGAATAAAGGTTTTAATAATCTCAGAGAATGGGACATCAAGGTTCATATTAATACATAATAAACCAATAACACGGCGCTCACGATTACGAATAGCGATCGTAATTGATTTCATCAAAGCGCCACTTTTTGCACGGGTAAAATAAGCTTTTGAAAAACTTGAATCTTCATCTGTAATATCATGCAACATTTGTAATGCTAAATCGGTAATAGGTGAACCAATCTTACGGCCTGTATGTTCCCCATTCGCAATTTTAACCGCTGAACATTTCAAATCTTCCAGAGAGTGCAATACGATTTCGCAGTGATGACCAATTAACATGGCTAAACCATCTACTGCAGCCTCATATGACTTTAAAATTTCGTGATCAGTTTGAGTAAAAGGTCGGCTATCTAATTTTTCAAACTCGTTGCTGTCACCATAGAATAACGGGCTAGACATTTGATTATATAATCCTTAAAGGCTTTAATTATGATAATGACTTGAGGTCTTATTATTTATAATGATTCATCTTCATGAATCAATTCAATATTAAAATTTAAATATAAAGTCCTGTACAATCTTGACGTTAAATCGTCAAGGGATCTACGTCAAGAGTCTTAGAATAAGAGCTTTGTCATAGGTCACAGCTTTGCTTTATTTTCTTTCTATTTTTACATTACTCACGCATTTCTCTTGATAAAATTACCCTATTTCGGGGATCAAGAAAAAGATCAATGAAGCTAAGCACACCAGTTATATTTAAATATTATGCTATTTTAAGAAGTTGTTAACCCTATTAATATGCTAATTATCTAAAAATTTTAACAAATATTATAAAATATCGATCCGCTGGTGAAACCGACTATATCTACATTTTCTCTCGCTTGTTTTATGCAAAAGTTGCTAGAAAAACAGTTTACCTTTAGCACTGTTATGCACTTCTATAATTTATCTGGCTAGAATATATTCATTACTATATGTATGCAGAGAGATTATTACTATTGATTCTCCTATCAGAATGACATAACCGTTATCTCGACATTACTGCTGTTTCTACACACTTTTACAGGTTTACTTATGTTTTTAGGTCAATATTGGGCAAAGTTTGCCCCTACTACGCTTTTTGTTCTACTTTGGAGTAGTGGTGCTATTTTTTCTCGTTGGGGTTTAGATAATGGCAGTTCATTTGCCATTTTGACTTGGCGTTTTGTTATTGCATTACTGTTTCTTACCCTACTTTGTCTCCAACGTCGCCAATTTCTTCCCCCTAAAGGAAGCCGTTTAAAAACAGCATGGGTTGGATTGCTCATTATCGGTGGTTACTCTATTTGTTACTTGTTAGCGCTCGCTAACAGTATTACACCAGGGATGCTCGCCACTATTATGGGTATTCAGCCGATCCTCACTTTATGGATCATTGAACGACACTTTACTGCGAGTCGGTTATTAGGACTATTTATTGCTTTGATAGGATTAGTATTAGTGGTTGCGCAGAGTTTATTTAATACTTCACTCTCATTAACAGGAATGATTTATGCACTCATTGCACTCCTCTGTATGAGCTTTGGCGCAATTTCCCAAAAGAAATTACAATTAGCGCCTATGGAGGCATTGCCGATACAATATGTGGTTAGTTTAACGCTATGCTTATTATTTATTCCATTTCAACCTATGCAGCAATCTTGGGATATTGGTTTTATTGTTCCCGTACTTTGGCTAGCAATTATTATTTCTGTCGTGGCACAATTACTACTCTACCGACTGTTAACTGCAGGTAATCTGGTTAATGTGACTAGCTTATTCTATTTAGTACCGGGAGTAACTGCGTTAATGGATTATATCTTCTTAGGCAATAAAATGTCTTGGCTTAGCTTAGCGGGGATGGGCGCCATTATTATTGGTCTTATTTTTGTATTTAAAAAGTCTAACTCGATGATTGTTGAAGAAAAAATAAAATAAACAAACAAAAATGCTGGAATAGTACTCCAGCATTTTTTCATTAAGCAACTGATTATTTGTCGCTTTCAACACTCAGCAATTCAACTTCAAAGACTAATGTTGAGTTAGCTGGAATGCCACTCGTTGCACGTTGACCGTAACCTAATTCAGGTGGAATAACTAACTTAATTTTTCCGCCTTCTTTAATGTATTTCATACCTTCAGTCCAACCTGGGATAACACTTTTCAGGCTAATAGTTAAAGGCTCTTTACGATCATAAGAACTATCAAATTGTTTACCGTCAATCAGCATACCTTTATAGTTCACAGTAACGCGATCGGCATCTGTTGGTGTTTTACCTTTACCTGGATTTTCAACTAAATACAGTAGGCCTGATTTAGTTTTAACAACACCTTTTTCAGCCGCAAATTCTGTACGGAATTTATCACCAGCAGCTTTATTCTCTGCGGCTTCTTTTTCCATTTTCGCCGTTGCAACTGTACGTACTTGATCTTCAAAAGCTGCCAGCGTTAATTCAATTTCTGCATCTGATAATTTAGATTTATTATTAAAGGCATCTTGAACACCGGCTAATAATTGTTTTGAATCTAAATTAATACCGATATTTTTTTGTTCTGTTAATGCAGCTTCCATATAGCGACCCATTGACGCGCCTAAAGCATATGCATTCTGCTCATCCTGAGTTTTAAACGCGCTATTTAATGTTGGTACTTTAGCTGTCTCTTCTGCCAGTGCATGAGGTGCACTAAATGCAAATGCTAAACTTGTTGCCAACAACGTCGTTTTTAATAAAGATTTCATCCCGTTCTCCAGTTTATGTTAGTGAGTCACTACGCGTTGCAAACGATCATCTTAAATCTTAGCAAATACGTTTTGCATCACTTCTTTCTGTCGTTGCGGAGTAGATCTCATCCGCGGGTAACAATTTTATATGAATTAAAAATATTTGCCGACACCCACAACCGTTAATGTTAGGATTTTCGTCAGCACAGCGTGTTACCACATTAACAAAATAGTCTTTTAACTCAAACCAGATTTATGTCTTACTGTGTATATATCAGTAAATAATATTAAATTTTACTCAGTAATTCACTATATTAGTCATTATATGACATCACATAACAAGGAGAAAAAACCATGGACATTAAGGAAATAGAAGAGTTACTTATTCAATTAGAGAGTAAAATTGCTTTCCAAGATGCCACCATCGAAGAGTTAAATCAGGTGGTCACACAACAACAAATTGAAATTAGTCGTTTTAAAGAGGCCTTAAAAATCGTCACCGAACGATTGAAGTCATCCCAATCATCAATGCTCGCTCGCCCTGAAGATGAGACCCCACCACCTCATTATTAACTTCAAGTGAGACTGTAGGCAAGAACAAAAAAGGAGCGTTATCACGCTCCTTTTTCAATGGTTTCACAAGATTAATGTTGGCAACCACAACCGCCATGACCGTGGCCGTGACCACCTTTTCCATGACCGCCACCACAACATCCACCTTCTTCACCGTGATCGTGATCATGACCATGACCATGACCACCACCACAGCATCCGCCTTCTTCACCGTGGCCATGTCCGCCACAACACTCATGACCTTCATCTTCACCATGAACATGACCATGAGCTAATTCTTCTTCCGTGGCTTCACGGATAGCAACGATTTCTACATGAAACTTCAGGTTTTGACCCGCTAACATGTGGTTACCATCAACGATAACTTCGTCACCCTCAATACCGGTAATTTCTACTGGTACTGGGCCTTGATCTGTATCAGCTAAGAAGCGCATACCCACTTCTAACTCATCAACACCAACAAAAACATCTTTCGGTACACGTTGAACTAAGTTTTCATCGTATTGGCCATATGCGTCATCAGAAGCGACTTCAACGTCGAACTTCTCACCAACTTCACGACCCGTTAATGCATTTTCTAAACCACTGATTAAAGAACCACGGCCATGTAGATAGTCTAGCGGTGCACTCACCGGGGACTCATCAACTAAAACACCGTCTTCTGTTCTTACTTGATAAGCCAGACTAACTACCAAGTCGTTTGCTACTTTCATGACATCTCCTACATACCCGTGGGCAAAATTTTCCCGATTGTAACGAAAAATAAATCGTCTGTATCGGGTTATATCAAAAAAACCTACAATTATTGTGGTGTAAAGATCCCGATGACCTGTTCATTTTCACGCACAAGTGCACTCACCTCACCGTCTGTTTGCCTTTGCTGATGACCACATTGAGCGCATTCCACAATATCCACTTTATCTTCTCGCCACATTTTGAGTGTATCTTGGGCTTGACAGTGGGGACATACTGCGCCAGCAATAAAACGCTTACGGGTTGCAGACATGGGGTCAGTTCTCCTGTTTATCAATGGGTCTTTTTTCTCTATTTACTTGAGGGATAGCATCAGTTAACGATTCGTCCCAAATATCAGGCTGGTGGTGCTCTTGTCTCATCTCTTCATTAAACAGCTCTTCTAATTCACGACGAGCCTCTTTAACACGTGAAACATTCGAGACTTCTTCAGGTGATTCGTCCACCAACTTTCTTAATAACTGCATATCTAGACGACGAAAATGCTGTTGTGCACGATAGGCCTGATGTGGGTGCATACCAAGTTCAATTAAAGTTTTACGTCCTAGCTCTAAAGCACTCGAGAAGGTTTCTCGACTAAACTCTGTCACCCCTGCTTTTAACAGCTCATGTGCTTCAACACGTCCTCTTGCTCTGGCAATAATTTGTAATTGAGGAAAATGGCGCTGACATAAATGGACAATTTCCATTGTCGCCTCAGGCTCATTACTGGTGATCACAATGGCTTTCGCGTGTTCAGCCCCCGCAGCACGTAATAAATTCAAGTCTGTCGCATCGCCATAATAAACTTTATAACCATATTTACGCATGGTACTTAAACTACCAACGTCATGCTCTAATACGGTCACGTTGACTTTATTTGCCATAAGTAGGCGCCCGACTACCTGCCCCATACGACCAAAGCCCACCAGGATCACTTCTGGATGGTTATTTTCAACAAAAGGCTCTTCGTCTATCTTTGCATCATTATAACGGCGCGATAACACGGCGTCTGTCATTTGCATCACAAGTGGCGTAGTCATCATTGAAAGCGTTACGACAACCAAAAGTAATGCCATCTGTTCACTATTTAATACCCCCATCGCCATAGAGGTAGAAAAGACGACAAAAGCAAATTCACCGCCTTGGCTTAATACGGCTGAAAATTGCAAACGTGTCGAAAAGCGTAATCTCGCTAACCAAGCGATACCATAAAGTACCAACCCTTTAATCAAGACTAAAATAACAACGCCCAGTAACACTTGCGGTAAATAACGCCACAATATACCTATATCGAGGGACATGCCGACGGAGATAAAAAACAACCCTAGCAATAAGCCTTTAAAAGGTTCAATCGAGATTTCTAATTCATGACGATATTCAGAGTCAGCTAATAATACCCCTGCAATAAAAGTTCCCATCGCCATGGAAAAGCCAATCATTTCCATAAAGAGTGCTGACCCTAATACCACTAATAGCGCACCGGCGGTAAAAACTTCTCTCACACCCGATTTAACAATTAAGCGAAATAGTGGGCGCAATAAATAGCGGCCACAAATTAATAATGCAGCGAATGAGACTATTTTTAGGGCAATACGATACCAATCACTACTGGCTGTTTCGCCAGCAAGTAAAGGGATCACCGCAAGAATAGGAATAACGGCCATATCTTGAAAGAGTAAAACCGCAAAACCCAACTGCCCTCCTTCGTTATGATTCATTCCTTTTTCATTCATCAATTGTAAAGCCATCGCAGTTGATGACATGGCGATACCTAGGCCACCAATCAATGCTGCTTGCCACGAAAAAGAAGTTAAGAGTAAAAGTAGCCCTGTGATAACAGATGCAGTAAAGACAACCTGCATGGCGCCGACACCAAATATTGCTCGCCGTAACTCCCAAAGCTTAGCTGGATTTAACTCCAGCCCAATCAGGAACATTAAAAAAACAACCCCTAATTCAGAAAAGTGTAAGATGTAATCAACATCTTTAAATAACCCTAATCCCCAAGGGCCAATCGCAATACCAGCAATTAAATAGCCTAATACCGCACCAATTTTTAAGCGTTGTGCAATGGGGACCATAATCACGGCAGCACATAAGAAAAACAGCACGGCTTTTATCATCCAATTACCTTCCATCCGCGTGTTCCCCCTCTAACGGTGCTTGTAACCATTGGCGATAAGCATCACTAATATGCCCTAGTGTTGTTTTGGACTGTTGCCTTGCGGAGTAAATAATCATCGGCGATAACCAGCGCATACCACACATTTCCGCCATTAACTCGATAGGACGCAATAATTCAGATAGTGTGTAGTGATTTTTACCATTATGTTGATAAGCATGTTCAGGCTCACCAGTAGTCACCACACAACGGAATGTTTTTCCTTTAAGTTGAGCTCGTCCAACTTTATTAGCAAAAGGACGCGTGAGCACTCTATCTTGCCACTCTTTTAATAGCGCAGGACAACTATAAGTTTGTAATGGAAACTGAAATACAATGACTTGATGTTGACACAATAGTGCTTGCTCACGGTGAATATCGATAAAAAAATCAGGGTAAGTGGCATATAAATCATGAATTGTTATATTTTCCAGATCCCTCACCGCACGCAACAACGCTTTATTGGCGATAGATTGACGCGGCTCGGGATGGACATACACCAGTAAAACATTTGATGCGTTTGACATCATTCCTCCTTACAAAACGTGTCAGAAACCTTTTTTTCCGTTACCATGCACGCATTGTGACCAACTGTTACGAACAACTTACTCTATATATTAATTTACATACTCTTAATAGACGACATTTATGATTGTTTTTTCTTCTTTGCAAATTCGCCGCGGTGTCAGGGTATTACTTGATAATGCCAGCGCAACGATTAATCCAGGACAAAAGATTGGTCTTGTGGGTAAAAATGGCTGTGGCAAAACCACACTGCTCTCTTTATTAAAAGGGGATCTACAAGCTGAAGCGGGTAATGTGACATTTCCTAGCACTTGGTCAATGGCATGGGTAAATCAAGAGACACCCGCTTTAGACGTTCCTGCCATTGATTATGTTATTGATGGTGATAGAGAATACCGCGAATTGGAGCGTCGTCTACAACAGGCGAACGACAATAACGATGGTCATGCTATTGCCCTGATCCACGGCCAACTCGATGCTATTAATGCGTGGACTATCCAATCACGTGCAGCCACATTACTTAATGGCTTGGGATTCAGCCAACAACAACTCACTGAGCCAGTAAAATCATTTTCTGGTGGTTGGCGAATGCGCTTAAACTTAGCACAGGCACTAATTTGTCGTTCTGATCTATTACTACTTGATGAACCGACTAACCACTTAGATTTAGATGCGGTAATTTGGCTAGAAAAATGGCTAAAAAGTTATAATGGTACGTTGATTTTAATTTCCCACGACCGAGATTTTCTTGATCCGATTGTGGATAAAATCTTACATATTGAACAAGAGAAAATATTTGAATATTCAGGTAACTACTCTTCGTTTGAAATGCAACGTGCAACAAAATTGGCACAACAACAAGCACTCTTTGAAAATCAGCAAGCAAAAATTGCCCATTTACAAAGTTTTATTGACCGCTTTAAGGCGAAAGCAACTAAAGCCAAACAGGCACAAAGCCGTGTCAAAATGCTTGAACGTATGGAGCGAGTGGCGCCTGCGCACTCAGATAACCCGTTCCAGTTTAGTTTTCGCCAACCAGAAAGCTTACCAAATCCGCTTCTGTCTATGGAAAAAGTCAGTGCCGGTTACGGTGATAAGATTATCCTTAATAACATCAAACTTAACTTAATTCCCGGCTCACGAATTGGGCTCTTAGGCCGTAATGGTGCAGGTAAATCTACATTAATTAAGCTGTTAGCTGGAGAATTAGCTCCACTACAAGGAAAGGTTGCCCTTTCCAAAGGGATCAAATTAGGTTATTTCGCCCAGCATCAGCTGGAATATTTACGTGCCGATGAATCTGCATTACAACATTTAACTCGTTTAGCGCCACAAGAGACTGAGCAAAAATTACGTGATTATCTAGGAGGGTTTGGTTTCCATGGTGATAAAGTCACCGATGCATGTGGCCAATTTTCTGGTGGTGAAAAAGCACGTTTAGTTTTATCGCTACTGGTTTGGCAACGCCCAAATTTACTACTAATGGATGAACCAACCAACCACCTTGATTTAGATATGCGACAAGCATTAACACAAGCGCTAATTAGCTTTGAAGGTGCGATTGTTGTGGTATCCCATGACAGGCATTTATTACGCTCAACCACAGACGATTTATATCTCGTCCATGACGGTCAAGTAGAGCCATTTGAAGGCGATCTTGATGATTATCAGCAGTGGTTAGTTGATCAAAATCGCCAAGAGACTCAAGCTAATAAAACGCAACCCGATCAAGAAACAACAAACGTCTCTAACTTAACGGCTCAAGATAAAAAAGAGCAAAAGCGTAAAGAGGCGGAGTTTAGACAACAAACTCAACCTTTGCGCAAAAAGCTAACCACATTAGAAAGTAAAATGGATAAGCTTAGCCAAGAGCTGACCGCCATCGAAACTGAGCTTTCTGATAGTCAAATTTATGAAGCGAAGAACAAGGCGACGCTTACCGATTGCTTAAGCCGTCAAAGTATTGCCAAATCGGCTTTAGAAGAAGTTGAGATGGCGTGGATGGAATTACAAGAAAAACTAGAAGAGATGACCAACGCTTTTGAGTCTCAATAACTATTTTTCATTAATGCCTAAAAAGGAACTATTAAAATAATATAGTTCCTTTTCATTAAAATACATTTAAAAAATTTATATAACTCATTTAACTTAACGCCTTTATTTCCTGTCACATTAGCACGTTTTACACAAAATTATATCCTCACCTTGTACGCAATTATCCAATTTAAATAGTTATCTATCATTTATTTACCCATTATTTGTATTAAGTAAGGGAAATACTCATTTTCTAGCTAAAGTTTTTAATCTACCAGCCGAATTAATCATTCTGCTAAGTGGAGCTCCCACTGGCGAAGAAAAAGGCCAAGCTAATAGGTAGGGTTATGTTAAAACGAATTAAAATCTCTCAAGGTTTAATGTGTGTCCTGACTCTGTTTTGTATTATTCAGGTAATATCTGGAGTACAAAGCATTCACGATGCCTACCAAACTCAAAACAAATTAAAACAAATCTCATACAGTTTCGACCAGTTACGCACTATGGATAACACCTACGCGGCGTTAAATACTTTACGTACTGATATTATTGCGCAGGCGTTTAGTTATATTGCTAATCCACAGGTGGAAGATGCCAATATTACTACATTCATGCAAACAATGGATGCACGTAAGGCAGAGGTGGATACGTTGATGAATGAATATGTCGAACTATCTGCACAAACTGGATTTGATCAGCAACGCATGGCAGAGATCAAACAACTTTATCAAAAAAGTCGTTATGACTTAGATCTTCTTGTGCAATATTTAAATGAACGTAATACCAATGCAATTCGTTTGATCTTAAAAAGTCCAGCCAACGATAACTTTACTAATTCATTATATGAAGCAACAGATTTCATTACTGATGACGTTGTTAATCCGTCAGTGATTGAAGCAGAAGATAACTATCACGAGATGCTATGGATAGCCTCCCTATTCATGGGTATATTCCTGATATTTACGACATTAGTGCTCTTTTGGATCCGTAAACATATTATTGTACGCATTAACCAAATGATTGAATATCAAGAGGCGATTGCTAGTGGAGATTTAATTAGTCGCATTGACCATGATATTACAGGCCGCAATGAAATTGACCAACTTATGTTGGGTTTACAACAAATGCGAGCACGCTTAAAAGAAATGGTTAGCGCTATCCGTAACAGTAGTACAACGATTTATAGTGGTGTTCAAGAAATTGCCGCGGGTAATAACGATTTATCAAGTCGTACCGAAGAGCAAGCTAGTGCTTTAGAAGAAACAGCTTCCAGTATGGAACAGCTTACTGCAACAGTCAGAAATAATACCGAAAGCGCACGTGAAGTCACTCAGTTAGTCATGAGCACAGCAGATATTGCCGTTCAAGGTGGTGAGCATAGCAATAAGATGGTGATGACCATGACAGACATTGCCGATCGTTCGCAAAAAATTGGTGAGATCACCGCAGTGATTGATGATATCGCTTTTCAAACCAATATATTAGCACTCAATGCCGCAGTAGAAGCAGCCAGAGCCGGTGAGCAAGGACGCGGTTTTTCTGTGGTAGCCAGTGAGGTACGTAATTTGGCGCAACGTAGTGCGGAGGCGGCAAAAGAGATAAAAGAACTCATTGAATCAACTATTTTACGAGTAAAACAGGGTAATGATCTTGTCGAACAAGTCAGCTTATCTATGGGAGAGATCGTCACATCGGTTAACCATGTATCAGGCTCGATGAAAGAGATTTTAGCAGCATCAGAAGAGCAAACTCGTGGCATTGCTCAGATTAGCCTTGCAGTTAATGAAATGGATAAAGCGACACAACAAAATGCCGCGATGGTGGAACAATCTACAGCGGCTTCAGCAACACTAAGTGAACAAGCCTCAATGTTAGATATGATTGTAAATACCTTCAAGGTAGAACAAGTCGCGGTTACATCACCACGATCACCAACATTCTCGGCTAAGCCAGCTGAACCGGAAATAACAAAAACAGCAACAACATCCACAATAAAATCCCATCATCCTGAAGCCGATGACAATTGGGAAAGTTTTTAAGCTAAATAACCTACAATAATATTAACCTGCAACAAAGTTTAAATAACACGTTACATCTGTATTAAAGACCTCTACCGTTAATACCTTCAATCAAATAAGATTGGAGGTATTTCTTAAAATCAATTATAAATTTTCCCATTCTATATAGGTTATAAAAGTCAGACAGCACTTTGATTGCTGATATTTTTCTTTCTCATCAATCATTAGAAACTTTTAATTACTAATAATTCGCCTTGCTAATAAATCATTTTTTTCCTCTAGCACCTTACACCAATCATTAGAAAATTTTAGTTATTAGCGGTTAATTAAAGCGAAAAAAAGCAAAATAAGTCGTTTTCAGTCACAAAATAGATAAAAAAAGTAAAGTTTTCAATTATTAAGCCGAATAAATTTAACTGATGTATGTTTGTCGTTCCTTGCTCTTTATCCTACAAATTAATGAAATAGGTAAGGCTATGCTTAAACGAATAAAAATATCTAGTGGCTTAATGTTTATTTTGATCTTGTTTTGTGCCATTCAGTTGTTTTCTGGTGCTACAGGCATTCGTGATGCTTATTTAACTAATAAGCGAATTTCACAGTTAGCCGATGGTTTTGAACAGATAAAAACCATGGATTATGGTTATGCCGCATTAAATAAATTACGTGAAGATATGCTTAATGTAATGTTTGATGCTCATCTCACCCCAGATCTTGCTGAAAGCAAAATTACAGATTTCCTCTCCTCTTACCCTCAACGAAAAAAAGAAGTCTCTAGCATTATTACCCAATATTTTACCTCCGCTGAAAATGCCGATTTTGATCGCGAAAAAGTGGCGAAAATGAAAAAACTATTTCAGCGTGTCATTTACGATCTTGACCAGCTCGTTTCATGTTTAGAAATACGAGATTATTACGGTTTCCAATCTCTTTATGCTCACAATACGAATGAGCGGTTCACACAATCACTTTATGAGGCAACGGATCATCTTAGCGATAATGTCGTCAACCACGCTATAGAAGCCGCACAGGGTAATTACCAACGCGCGTTGATCTTCGCGTTTATTTTTATGTCGGTATTTATCTTATTTACGGTGTTTGTCATGTTGTGGATACGCCACCATATCGTGTTACGTATTAAACAAGTCATTGATTATATGTCAGATATCTCACAAGGGAATTTACTTGAAAATAGCACCATAAAAGCCAAAGGTAATAATGAGATAGACCAACTTATTAATGGAATACAGTATATGCGGTCTGAATTATCACTGATAGTCAATGCTATTCGCGGAACAAGTCATCATATTTATAATGGTGTACAAGAGCTCAGTGCTGGTAATAACGATCTATCTAGTCGTACTCAAGAGCAAGCGAGTGCTTTAGAAGAAACCGCTTCTAGTATGGAGCAACTAACCGCCACAGTAAAAAATAATACTGAAAGTGCTCGTGAAGTATCACACCTTATCAATCAAACCTCTAATATTGCCAGTAAAGGGGGGGATGTTACCCATAGAATGGTAAAAACCATGAACGATATTGCACAAAGCTCTCAAAAGATTGGCGAGATCACAACGGTTATCAACAGCATTGCTTTTCAAACCAATATATTATCACTCAATGCTGCGGTAGAAGCGGCCAGAGCAGGAGAGCAAGGACGTGGTTTTTCTGTTGTTGCCACAGAAGTAAGAGAATTGGCGCAACGCAGTGCAGAGGCGGCAAAAGAGATCAAAGAGCTTATTGATGCGTCGATTAACCGCGTCAAACAAGGTAATCAACTGGTTGAACAAGTCAGTACTTCAATGGATGAGATCCTCACATCAGTTAAACATGTTGAAAGCTCAATGACTGAAATTTTATCTGCATCAGAAGAACAAACGCGAGGCATTTCTCAAGTCTCCTTAGCCGTCACTGAAATGGATAAAGCGACACAACAAAATGCCGCAATGGTGGAGCAATCTTCTGCTGTAGCGAGTTTACTAACCGAAGAGGCGGGTGATCTTGAGCAAATTGTTGAGCAATTTAAAACAGCGGAAAGTCTATTTTCGAAGAAGAGTACATTAACAAAACCCGTTGAGAAATCAGCCAATATTGGGTTATCGCCCATAAAAGAAAATCAACAAGACTCAAGAATAAAAGAGCCAAAAAACCATAACCAATCGACATTCAAAGAAGATGAAGATGATGATTGGACAAGTTTTTAACAAGTGCTAATCTATTTATATGTATATCAACACCTCATAAAAATGAGGTGTTTTATATTATCTGTAAGATCTTTACCTATTTCTTTATTCGACTTTTCTTATTATTTAGTGAAATACATGAATGGCTTTTACTAAATAATTCGTTTGTTCTTTCATTTCTCCGGAAATTAACGACGCTTTAGAGACATAATCTGCATTTTCATGTGTTATTGATTCTAACTGCTCTACAGCTCGACCAAGCTCTTTTAATCCTGCACTTTGTTCTGATGATGCAAGGCTGATTTCACCAATAAGACTCGTGACATTTTTTACATGAACCACAATATTTTCCATTGTTTCCACCGTCTCATTCACTTGCTTTGAGCCAATCTTAATATTGTTACTTGATGTATTAATCAATGCTTTGATCTCTTTTGCCGCCTCAGCACTACGTTGTGCTAAATTACGCACCTCGCTGGCTACCACAGAAAAACCGCGTCCTTGCTCTCCTGCTCTGGCCGCTTCCACCGAAGCGTTTAATGCCAATATGTTGGTTTGAAATGCAATACTGTCAATGACACCAATAATATTACTGATACGCTCAGAACTTTTCGCAATATCGTCCATCGTATGCACAATAGTATCCATTGCTGTTCCGCCTTGTATTGCTGCCTTGCAAGTCATATTAGATAAATTATTAGCCTGCCCTGCCGTTTCACTATTATTACTCACCGCTGTGGTTAATTGATTCATGGTTGACGCAGTAGTCTCAACATGACTTGCAGTTTGTTCAGTCCTCGTATAGAGATCACGATTCCCCGCTGCTAATTGATCACAAGAAAAAGCAACTTGATGGATTTGATGACTGACATCGTTCACAAGCCAACGAAACATCCGCCCTAATTGGTTTACAGAACGTTGAGTCATACCAATTTCATCAATACGATCAAGATAATCAACGTTGTGTTCATCACCTGTAGCCACCCGATTAGCATGTTTATTAAGGATCATAATCGGCTTCACTACTTGAAAATAAAAAATTCGCTCATTGGCTATCAATAGTGAAAGTAAGATAGCGGTATGAATGAATAAACCCCAACCATTTAAACCAGCAAACCAAACACTTAATAATATAAAAGGAAATGGTAATAAGAGAAGTAAGCGTACACGCTGCTTTAGTGCGAGTGTTTGTTTCCATGAGCGCCAACTTTTCCAGCCCTTATAAATGAATGCCCCCTTAGAAAAAGTGTGAGAGGGATATTTACCTTGGTTAAAAGCGGCATACAGTGCTGCGGCTTGTTCTACTTCTTCTTTTTTTGCCGCCGTCCTCACTGACATAAAACTTTGAATTTTACCTTGACGAATAATAGGGGTGACATTAGCCCTTACCCAATAATGATCGCCATTTTTGCGCCTATTTTTAACTATTCCCGTCCAAACCTCCCCCTGTTTTAATGTTTTCCACATGTCTCTAAATACATCAGCAGGAATATCTGGATGTCTGACAATATTATGGGGTTGCCCCATTAACTCTTGTGCTGAAAAACCACTGACTTCAACAAAATCCTCATTAGCATAAATAATATTGCCATTAACATCGGTTGTTGACATCAGTGTTGCGTTTTCAGCTACCGGATATTCTCGCTGTGTCACCGGTTGATTGTTACGCATTAGTTACTCTCCTCGTCATTGAAATGAGATATCTCAATAAAAAAACACGTGCTAAATAACTAACGTTTCGGCTACAAAGAGAATAACTTTAGAAATAAGTGTAAATATTAACTTTTAAATATTAAAAATTTGAATCAGTTCAAATAAATTAATCATCCAGACTATTAATTAGTGCTTGAGAGCTTAATACTAAAGCCTTCGCATTTTCATCACGCTTCTTTAATAATGCCATAAAGATAAGATCGGTAATGGTGTTTTGTGCAGTGCGAGAAGAAATAGCAGCACTACGCCACTCACCTTCATCAGCAATAGTTTCTAATATATAATCGGCCATCAGACCTAGTGGTGAATGTTTTTCTCCTGTGATCGCTATAATTTTAGCACCTTGTTTTTTAGCCACAGATGCAGCGACCAGCATATCTTTTCTTTTGCCACTGTAAGAGATCACAATTTGTAAATCCCGAGGGCTTAACATCTGAGCAACAGAAATTTGTACATGGTGATCAGTTTCAATTAAAGTCGTAATACCTATTTTCTGTAATTTATAACTTAAATCTCTGGCAACTAAACCTGATCCACCAATACCTATAATTTGTACCCGAGAGGCGTCATCAATCTGTTGGATCACTTGTTCAAACTGGTGATAATTAATTTGACGTGTGGTATCCCGAATTGAATTATTTTTTTCTTGTGCTAATTTCTGCGCAATAACAACCAGGCTATCCTCTGAATCTATTTGGTTATGTAATATGCTGGAATTTTTTTCTGAATTAGCATTTTTTCTCCCTAAATCTTCACTGATAGCCAGCTTTAAAGAAGGAAATCCTTTAAATCCTATCTTTTGACTAAATTTCACTATTGCTGATTGGCTGACTCCCATAATTTCGGCTAATTGCTGTGATGATAAAGTCACGATTTTTTCAGGGTGTTCTAAAATATAATCCGCTATTTTACGTTGATTTGTCGCCATCCCTGGTTTTATCCACGCTATCTTCGTTAATGTAGGCATAATGACATAATCCACTTAAATTATACTATTTTTAT
>NZ_CAWQOK010000052.1:0-38170 GCF_963896075.1 Proteus sp. G4415 | reverse complement strand
CACATAACACGTATCTCTTAGGTAAGGAGGTGATCCAACCGCAGGTTCCCCTACGGTTACCTTGTTACGACTTCACCCCAGTCATGAATCACAAAGTGGTAAGCGCCCTCCCGAAGGTTAAGCTACCTACTTCTTTTGCAACCCACTCCCATGGTGTGACGGGCGGTGTGTACAAGGCCCGGGAACGTATTCACCGTAGCATTCTGATCTACGATTACTAGCGATTCCGACTTCATGGAGTCGAGTTGCAGACTCCAATCCGGACTACGACAGACTTTATGAGTTCCGCTTGCTCTCGCGAGGTCGCTTCTCTTTGTATCTGCCATTGTAGCACGTGTGTAGCCCTACTCGTAAGGGCCATGATGACTTGACGTCATCCCCACCTTCCTCCGGTTTATCACCGGCAGTCTCCTTTGAGTTCCCACCATTACGTGCTGGCAACAAAGGATAAGGGTTGCGCTCGTTGCGGGACTTAACCCAACATTTCACAACACGAGCTGACGACAGCCATGCAGCACCTGTCTCAGCGTTCCCGAAGGCACTCCTCTATCTCTAAAGGATTCGCTGGATGTCAAGAGTAGGTAAGGTTCTTCGCGTTGCATCGAATTAAACCACATGCTCCACCGCTTGTGCGGGCCCCCGTCAATTCATTTGAGTTTTAACCTTGCGGCCGTACTCCCCAGGCGGTCGATTTAACGCGTTAGCTCCAGAAGCCACGGTTCAAGACCACAACCTCTAAATCGACATCGTTTACAGCGTGGACTACCAGGGTATCTAATCCTGTTTGCTCCCCACGCTTTCGCACCTGAGCGTCAGTCTTTGTCCAGGGGGCCGCCTTCGCCACCGGTATTCCTCCACATCTCTACGCATTTCACCGCTACACATGGAATTCTACCCCCCTCTACAAGACTCTAGCCAACCAGTTTCAGATGCAATTCCCAAGTTAAGCTCGGGGCTTTCACATCTGACTTAATTGACCGCCTGCGTGCGCTTTACGCCCAGTAATTCCGATTAACGCTTGCACCCTCCGTATTACCGCGGCTGCTGGCACGGAGTTAGCCGGTGCTTCTTCTGCGGGTAACGTCAATTGATAAGGGTATTAACCTTATCACCTTCCTCCCCGCTGAAAGTACTTTACAACCCTAAGGCCTTCTTCATACACGCGGCATGGCTGCATCAGGCTTGCGCCCATTGTGCAATATTCCCCACTGCTGCCTCCCGTAGGAGTCTGGGCCGTGTCTCAGTCCCAGTGTGGCTGATCATCCTCTCAGACCAGCTAGAGATCGTCGCCTAGGTGAGCCTTTACCCCACCTACTAGCTAATCCCATATGGGTTCATCCGATAGTGCAAGGTCCGAAGAGCCCCTGCTTTGGTCCGTAGACATTATGCGGTATTAGCCACCGTTTCCAGTAGTTATCCCCCTCTATCGGGCAGATCCCCATACATTACTCACCCGTCCGCCGCTCGTCAGCAAGAAAGCAAGCTTTCTCCTGTTACCGCTCGACTTGCATGTGTTAGGCCTGCCGCCAGCGTTCAATCTGAGCCATGATCAAACTCTTCAATTAAAAGTGTTTGATGCTCAAAGAAATCGAAAACTTAGCTTATTCATTATATGAATTAACTTGTTAGTCACTCTTCAAGACTTGATACATCTAATTTTTTAGAAGATATCGTCTCTGCGAGTGCCCACACAGATTGTCTGATAATTTGTTAAAGAGCAGTGCAACTATCGCTGCCGTTTCCGGTCTTCTGCGTTGTTGCGAGGAGGTGCATTCTACATCTTCCTCATTCAGTGTCAAGCGCTAATTTATCAGGCTTTTCACTTTTTCTTTTGTTCTCTCAGCCGGTTCGCTTAGCGCCCTGTGCCGTGACAACGAGGACGCATTATAGGGAGTTTTCTGAGGCTGGCAATAGTTTTTTGAAAAAAAATGTTTGTTTGTTGGTTAATTAAACGAAGTGCCTATTTTTTGTGGCTTTTAAGCCATTTTGGCAAGTCGGCTAAGCTATCTAGAACAAAATCTGCACAAGTTTCGGCCTCTTCTGTAATCGCTTTTCCTGTGCGAACGAGAATTTTATGCCCAACGCCAGCCGCTTTTGCTGCCAACATATCTTCTTTTTTATCTCCCACCATATAAGAAGATGCCATATCGATGTTTAATTGTGCTTTCGCATCCATAAACATACCTGTTGCAGGTTTACGACAGTCACACTCTTTTTTGTATTCTTCTATAATTGCATCTGGATGATGTGGGCAATAATAAATGCCGTCTAAATCGACACCTCGATCAGCTAAAGACCAATCCATCCATTCAGTTAAATGTAAAAACTGATCTTCACTATAATACCCTCGACCAATACCTGACTGATTAGTCACTAGCACTAAAGCATATCCCATGGCTTTTAATTCAGCCATTGCTTCAATCACACCTTCGATAAATTCAAAGTTATCAATTTCAGATACATAACCATGATCGATATTAATCGTTCCATCGCGATCTAAAAAAATCGCAGAAATCCCCTTGCTCACAGCATTACTCCTTTTAGATATTTGCGCTTAGTATCGCATGTTTTTTCTTATATAGAGAAGCATATCCACCTTTCTTTCTTTTATTGACTATTATTACCTATTACGCTTCTGCTCTTTTTTGTTGACTTGGACGTCTAGACGCCTTAACATCTATTTTAACTCGGGCAGAATAGCGTGAATGTCCCATATTCTACTTATATAAAGAACAAGATGATTAAACTGACGAATATAAATAAAGTATTTAAGCAGGGAGCGCGTTCAATACAAGCGCTATCAAATATTAACCTGCATGTGCCACAAGGGCAGATTTTTGGTGTGATTGGATCGTCAGGTGCAGGTAAAAGTACTCTCATACGCTGTGTAAACATGTTAGAAAAGCCGACATCAGGTGAAGTTTGGGTTGATGGTCGTGATCTAACAAAATTATCTGATAAAGAATTAACCAAAGCACGTCGTGGCATTGGCATGATTTTCCAACATTTTAATTTACTGTCCTCAAGAACGGTATTTGATAATGTTGCCTTACCTCTAGAACTTGATAACACGCCGCGTGCAGATATTAATAAACGTGTTAATGAGTTATTAGAATTAGTGGGTTTAGCAGATAAAAAAGAGTATTACCCTGCCAATTTATCAGGGGGACAAAAGCAGCGTGTTGCGATTGCTCGAGCATTAGCTAATTCACCAAACGTTTTATTGTGTGATGAGGCAACTAGTGCTCTTGATCCCGCAACGACGCGTTCTATTTTAGAACTGTTAAAAGATATTAATCGTCGTTTAGGATTAACTATTTTACTTATCACTCATGAGATGGATGTTGTAAAACGTATTTGTGACCAAGTTGCCGTGATCAGTGGTGGTCAATTAGTTGAAAGTGATGCGGTAAGTGAGGTTTTCTCTCACCCTAAAACACCCGTTTCTCAAGCATTTATTCAATCAACATTACAATTGGATATTCCTGACGATTATAAAGAACGTATGAAGCCAGAGTGGGAAGAAGGCTTATTCCCGCTGTTAAAGCTTGAATTTAATGGGTTATCTGTTGATGCGCCATTAATGTCTATTGTTGCTCGTCGTTTTGATGCTGATATTAATATTTTAAGTTCTCAAATGGACTATGCCGGTGGAGTAAAGTTTGGCGTGATGCTAGCAGAATTACACGGTAAAAATGGTAACACAGAAAAGTCTATCGCGTTTTTAGAAGAGCATCATGTGAAAGTAGAGGTTCTCGGTTATGTCTGAAGGAATGATTTATTTATTAATTAGTGGGATCTGGGAAACCTTAGTCATGACATTTGTCTCAGGCTTTTTTGGTTTTGTCATTGGATTACCATTAGGTGTCTTACTTTATGTGACTCGTCCAGAGCAAATTATGGCGAACTCCCCCGCTTATAAAGTAATTTCTGCTTTAGTTAATATTTTTAGGGCCATCCCTTTTATTATCTTATTAGTTTGGATGATCCCTTTTACACGTATGGTAGTAGGAACATCCATTGGTTTACAGGCGGCTATTGTTCCGTTAACTGTAGGAGCTGCACCTTTTATTGCACGTATGGTAGAAAATACCTTATTAGAAATACCTCATGGTTTAATTGAAGCTTCTCGTGCCATGGGGGCAACACCAATGCAGATAATCAAGAAAGTTTTATTACCAGAATCTTTACCAGGTTTAATTAATGCTGCAACCATTACACTCATTACATTAGTCGGTTATTCCGCAATGGGTGGTGCTGTGGGTGCTGGTGGTTTAGGTCAAATTGGTTATCAGTATGGTTATGTGGGCTATAATGCCACAGTAATGAATACCGTCATTGTACTACTTGTTATTCTTGTTTTTATCATTCAGTTTATTGGCGATCGTTTAGTTAAACTGACAACACATAAATAAATGAATTAAAGGTTTCTATTCATCTACTATCTAATCAATAAATGTAGTTTGTATGAAACCTTTTATTTAACCAGTTCAAAGAAAGGGTAAATCTATGTCATTGAAATTTAAATCACTTGCTGTAGTCAGTGCGTTAGTCGGTGCTTTAGCTTTAGCAGGTTGTGGCGAAAAAGAAAAAGATCCCAATCATATCCGTGTGGGGGTTATTTCTGGTTCTGAACAACAAGTTGCTGAAGTTGCTAAACAAGTCGCTAAAGATAAATATGGACTTAATGTTGAACTCGTCACTTTCAATGACTTTGTCATGCCGAATGAATCATTAAGCCGTGGTGATATTGATATTAATGCCTTTCAACATAAGCCTTATTTAGATCAACAAATCAAAGATCGTAATTACAAAATTACGGCTGTAGGTAATACCTTTATTTACCCTATTGCTGGTTATTCTAAAAAAATAACGGATTTAGCAGATTTACCCGATGGTGCACAAGTGGCTATCCCTAATGATCCAACCAACTTAGGTCGTTCACTGCTACTTTTAGAAAAAGTAGGATTAGTGAAATTAAAGGAAGGGGTTGGTTTATTACCGACTAAACTGGATATCATTGAAAATCCGAAAAACATACAATTAGTTGAGTTAGAAGCACCACAATTACCGCGCTCTTTAGATGATCAAAAAATCTACTTAGCGGTTATTAATACAACCTATGCGAGTCAAGTTAACTTAACTCCAGCAAAAGATGGTATTTTTGTTGAAGATAAAGATTCACCTTATGTCAATATTATTGTTGCCCGTGAGGACAATAAAGATGATGAAAATGTGAAGAAATTTATTCAATCTTATCAAACAGATGAAGTTGATAGCGCTGCGAATAAGATTTTTAACGGTGGTGCAGTAAAAGGTTGGTAATCATCTCACAACTCAACTTAATAATAAAAAAGGCGGACATTTGTTCGCCTTTCTCTTTTTTACTGGGCTAATTTGCATTAAATTAGGGCGGTTTAATTTTTGTATAGACAATAATAAAGAGGATATACCCATGCACATGCGCTTGCTACTTATTGGCATTATAGCGCTGTTTATGACCGGCTGTTCAATGCAGAAATCATCTGATGTTGATCAGTCTAAGTTTACGGATATGCGTTTAAATAAACCTGGCCAACCACAAAAGCCCAAACAGCAAACTTTATCTCCTGTTCGCATTGTTGAAAAAACAGAAGATCTTTTAGGTGCGCCTTTTAAAGATTTAGGTGTTGTTGCCGGTGAATCTTGCCGACAAACACTACAAGATCCACCCGCAAGCTTACCTGCTGCGAAAAAAAGAATGGCTATCAAAGCGGCTTATAAAAATGCGAATGCAGTTTTATTACATGAATGCCAAATAGTCACAGGAATGGGTTGCTATCAATCGGCAATCTGTGAAGGTTCAGCACTATTAATTACTCAATGAATAGCTACCAAATAACATCTATAGGGCATATTATCAGCCCTTATAAAGAGAAATTTGCCGTTCCTCGCCAACCTGGATTAGTCCAGGATGGCGTAGGCCAGCTAATACTACACACACCTTATAATCATCCTGATGCAGTAAGAGGCTTAGAACAATTTAGCCATCTTTGGTTATTATTTATTTTTCATCAAACAGCGCAACAAGGTTGGCATCCATTAGTGCGCCCGCCAAGATTAGGGGGGAATAGCAAACTCGGGGTTTTCGCCACTCGCTCAACTTTTCGCCCTAATGCTATCGGCATGTCATTAGTCGAGCTAAAAGATATCATTATTGAAAAGCAATCGGTGATTTTGCAACTAGGCAGTCTAGATCTTATTGATGGAACCCCCATTATTGATATCAAGCCGTACCTTCCCTATGCTGAGTCTATTGCGGATGCAACAGCAGGCTTTGCCCAATATGCTCCTCATGAAGAAATGGAGATTCTTTTTTCTGAAGATGCCACACAGCAGTTACAATATTACTCTCATCAATATCCTCATCTTATGCGATTTATCACTCAAGTATTGCAACAAGATCCGCGTCCTGCTTATAAAAAAAGCGAACAAAGTGATAGAGTATATGCCGTGCATTTACTGGATTTTAATATTCGTTGGCAAGTCAATGGGCAGCAAACACTTGTTCTTAGTATAGAACCGCGCTAACTTGCACTTACTAACATTGAAACTTCTTGTCTTTAAGCAAATCAGATTGAAAAAAATGCTTTGCCTCTTTTGGCAAACCTAAGTCACTGGTAGACTAAAGACTTTCTCTATTTATATTGATGTAGACTGGCCTGACAGTCAGCCTAAGTATTTTTGTTCTAATGGAACCTAATATGCGTACTAGCCACTATTTGCTCTCTACTTTGAAAGAGACGCCTGCTGATGCCGAAATTGTCAGCCATCAACTCATGCTTCGCGCAGGTATGATCCGTAAACTCGCATCTGGCCTTTATGATTGGATGCCGACCGGTGTTCGTGTCCTGAGAAAAATTGAGAAAATTGTTCGTGAAGAGATGGACAACGCAGGCTCACTTGAAATTTCAATGCCGGTTGTTCAGCCTGCTGATCTATGGCAAGAAAGTGGCCGTTGGGAACAATATGGCCCAGAATTGTTGCGTTTTACAGATCGCGGTGAGCGTCCTTTTGTTTTAGGTCCAACCCATGAAGAAGTGGTGACCGATATTGTTCGTAATGAAATCACCTCTTACAAACAACTACCACTCAACCTTTACCAAATTCAAACTAAATTCCGTGATGAAGTACGCCCGCGCTTTGGTGTTATGCGTTCACGTGAGTTTATCATGAAAGATGCCTATTCATTCCATATCTCTCAAGAGTCTCTACAAGAGACTTACGACAGAATGTATCAAGCCTATAGCAATATCTTTACTCGTATTGGTTTAGACTTCCGTCCAGTATTGGCTGATACAGGCTCTATTGGTGGTAGTGCCTCTCATGAATTCCAAGTATTAGCAGATAGCGGAGAAGATGATATCGTATTCTCAACAGCATCTGACTATGCTGCTAATATTGAATTAGCAGAAGCGGTTATGCCAGCAACACCTCGTTCACCAGCAACAGAAGAGTTACGTTTAGTAGATACACCAAACGCAAAAACTATTGCTGAATTAGTTGAACAATTTAATCTGCCTATTGAAAAAACAGTTAAAACACTTATTGTTCATGCAACTGAAGAAAGTGGTCATAAATTAGTGGCTTTATTAGTCCGTGGTGATCATGAGCTCAATGAAATAAAAGCAGAAAAATGTAGCATTGTCGCTTCACCTTTAGTTTTCGCGACTGAAGAAGAGATCCGCCAAGCTGTTAATGCAGGTCCAGGCTCTCTTGGTCCAATTAACTTGCCATTACCAATCATTATCGATCGCGCTGTATCTGTTATGAGCGATTTTGGTGCTGGTGCAAATATTGATGGTAAACACTACTTTGGTATTAACTGGGAGCGTGATTTACCTCTTGCTGAAATGGCGGATATCCGTAATGTTGTCGAAGGTGATCCAAGCCCAGATGGTAAAGGTACTTTACTTATCAAACGTGGTATTGAAGTCGGTCATATCTTCCAACTAGGTAAGAAATATTCTGAAGCATTAAAAGCAACGGTACAAAACGAAGAAGGCCATAACCAAGTTGTGACTATGGGTTGTTATGGTATTGGTATTACTCGTATCGTTGCAGCGGCAATCGAACAAAATCACGATGCTCGTGGTATTATCTGGCCTGATGCTATCGCACCTTTCCAAGTTGCCATTTTACCAATGAACATGCATCGTTCTTATCGTGTAAAAGAAGTAGCAGAGAAACTCTATGCTGACTTACGTGCACAGGGTATTGATGTATTATTTGATGATCGCAAAGAGCGCCCAGGTGTGATGTTTGCAGATATGGAACTGATTGGTGTACCACACACCATCGTGATTGGTGATCGTAATCTGGATAACGAACAAGTTGAGTATAAAGCACGCCGTAGTGATGATAAATCGCTGGTCAATGTGAATGATGTTGTTGCCTTTATTAAAGAGCAACTGGTTTAATCCATTTAATATTGTTTAGCCCTTATGGGCTAAACTGACCAAACTTAACGACTGCTGTTACCACTTTTGTTAACGTAAAAAAACCGCTTTATTTAAAGCGGTTTTTTTATAATGAATTAACTTCTGCTATTACGACGGCTATTGCAAGAGCCATGACGATCAAAGCGTGGTTTATTATCGGTAACCACTAATGCACGATCATACTGTCCATCTTCCATTGAAGGACGAATACTATAGTAACCTCTAACCTCTAGATAGACAGGTGTTCCGCCATCAACGCCTGTAGCAAAATAGCCTTTTTCTAATACTAATCCATCAGCGGCATAGACACGTCCAGATTGGCAATCTTTAAAGGTTCCAGCGTCAGCAAAATAGGTAAATTCCCCCGCTAACTGCTTAGGTTGAACCTTTGCTAAGGTATAATTAAGACCCGAATTAATTACATTACCATCGATATCCAACATAACTAATTTATCTTCACGAGGTAAATAGTAACTCTTCTCGCCATAACTATTAGTCAAGGTCAGTTTATCTTTACTTAATGACCAAGTACCTGACTCAAAAAAACTTCGATTGTCATCAGAAGTGCCTTGGTAACTTTGCTCCATTACATAAGAGCCATCTTGATTGACAAGAATAGTCGTGTCGATACCAGAACAATCGGCACAAGGTAGAATACTGTTATATGTTTGATCAACAATTTTACCATCGAGTGACAGGCCAATATTATTCTGGCAGCCTGACATAATAAATAACCCTGCAGCAATGGCTGCAAATAAAAGTTTTTTCCCCATCATCAACTCCCTAAGTTCTGGGTACTTTCTAATTTCTCGTTTTCAATGCTAGTTTAGCATTTTTTTAAGCAAAAAGGGTGAATAAAACCCCCTTTAAGATAATTACACTACGTTTTAGTATAAATTCTTAAATCTTGTCGCAGAATGCACTATTTCAGAAAATTATCACAATAACTATTGTGATCACTTCGAATAACAGCATAATGATTTTATTCTGAATTATTCACTGGCGGCAATACCGCCACGAACGAGTGGTGAGGGAATATGTCAACAAATACAGAATATCAACCAATTAATTGTGATGATTATGAATATTTGGAGTTAGCTTGCCAACGAAGCTTAACACTCCATATTGAATTACATAATGGTGAGCAAATTGATGGTGTCGCAGATGATCTCTTTTTAAGTAAAAAAGTTGAATATCTGAAAGTAAAAACATCTGAGGGTGCAAAAGATTTACGACTGGATATTATTGCCAGTTTTTCTCATCCCGAACTTGGCACTATCATAATCAAATCTGAATAACTATTTACATAAACAACCGCCGTAATTGGCGGTTGTTTACGACGCTTGCCACTCAATTGTTATACTTTGTTCTGTTGTTGCATTTCCCTCTAAAGTCACAAAAGTATTAACCGCTGCAATTAATGTATCGTTATAATAAATCAATGGGATACGAGTTCTTTGCCATGGGGCAATATTAAGCTCTTGCCAAATTTTCTTGCTTGATCTGGCCAAATCTCGCCCAACAATACGTAAAGATGAAGCCGTTAAGCCAAAACGAACCGTCACTTTTTCATCTGCTAACGGTGCTCTGCAGATTGTTTTACCGCTATCACGACTCACCGCTAATATCCCTAACTGATTAGGCAAAATTAAAGGTTGTGATAATGACCATTCGATAACCCTATCCGTTAGTTCTTCCATAACTGGCACAAGATAGAGGCGTTGTTGATAACGCCTAACTTCATCTTGGAAAAAACGTAACCGTGGCTCTGCATCTGCTTTAGCTAAAGCAACTTCTTGCCATAGCCGCGACAATTGAGATCTTGATGGCATGCTTTTATTACATTTAGCAAACCAACGACGCAACAATGCATTACGTTTTATTTCGCTACAGCGGGACAATAAATTGATATCTAAACTCTGATGCTCATCAATCAATTGCTGCAATTCTACATCGAGTAACTCATCTAAGAGCGCTTCTTGTTCACCACACAGTGCGGCACTACGAGTAACTGCTTGAGAAAAATGTGGCCAGCGCTGAGTCAATAGAGGCATAACATGTAAACGTAAGAAATTGCGATCATAGCGATCATCTTGATTACTATCATCCTCAATCCATAATAAACCGTGCTCATGTGCATAAGCTTCGATTTGTTCACGTGTAATATTAAGTAATGGTCGTAATAAATACCCTTGTTCAAAAGGCATTTTTGCAGGCATTGAAGACAACCCTGCCGGTCCACTACCGCGTTTAAGCGCTAATAGGAAAGTTTCCGCTTGATCATCTTGATGTTGTGCCGTCACTAAAACTTGATTAGGCTGTAAATATTGGCGATAAGCTTGATAGCGCGCTTCTCTGGCACCCTGCTCAATCCCCCCTTCTTTCCCATTGACTTGTACTCTTTCACTGATAAAACTGACCTGCCAGTTATGACAAAAATGTTCGCAATGCGTGAGCCAATCATCGGCTTTTGAATTCAATCCATGATGAACATAAATTGCCGTTAATTCTAAAGGAAGTTGATATTTATCACGTAAGCAAACCAACCCATGCAATAAAACGGTTGAATCAACTCCACCACTAAAACCCACTAAAATATGAGTATGAGAGCCAATTTGTCGTTTAATTTCGTTAATAAGAGGACAATTTTTCAGTTCCATAGCATTATCAGTTATCGAGGAATTCAATGGGTTATGTTAAGCCTTTCCATTGCATTTTGCACGAACACAACCTTTCGCCGCAACATAATAAAAAAGAAAGCAGAATATAACTTTTCACTTAAGCTGATAACGATACTAAGAAAATGCTGTCCTCATCGCTGTCATGGGTTTAATTATGCCGTAAAGCCACCATCAACGAGATAAGAAGCCCCTGTGACAAACGAGGCGGCATCACTTGCTAAAAAGGCAACAACATTAGCCACCTCTTCAGGTGTACCTAACCGACCAATAGGGTGTAAAGCGACGAGTTTTTGTTTGTCTAATTCACGCCCCTCTAATAAAGGAGTATCAATATAGCCTGGACAAACAGCATTAACACGAATACCTTGACTGGCATAATCAAGCGCTAACGTTTGTGTGAGTAATTTAATGCCCCCTTTAGAGGAGCAATAAGCAGGAAATGCATGCTGGCCGACAAAAGAGCAGATTGAACTACAGTTAACAATAGCACCTGTGGTTTTAGTTTCTAACCAATGTTGAATAACCGCGCGGTTAATAAGAAATAGTCCATTAAGATTAACATCAAGCACTTTTTTCCATTGATCGTAATGTAATTTATCGGCAACGGTATCGGTTAAAACCCCCGCATTAGCAAATAAAAAATCCACTTTGCCATAATGTTTTACTACATGCTTAACCAGTTGTTGATTATCTTGCTCATTGGCGGCATCCATTTGAACAAATTCTGCGGAAAACCCTTTATCTTGCAAATACTTTTGTGCTTTTTCCCCACGACCTGAATGACTTCCAGTAATAACAACCGATGCCCCTAGTGATAAAAATTTCTCAGCGCTAGCTAAACCGATACCACTATTACCTCCGGTGATAATGCCTACTTTGTTGCTAAATGAAATCATAACTTTTCCTTCTTTGATTAACGATAAGCCTTATCAAATCATAGGTAGGGTTACGTATTTTTTAAGCAAAGATAAACATAAATCTTATATTTGAGATCGAGTTAACATATTGATATATAATTAAAAATGAAAGTATCACAAGCTATTACTATTAACAATAGAAATAGTTTTATAAAAGAAAAATTAGCTGGAGTGATAGTGGTGTGATAATAGCCTGATCCTATTCGCCATAAAAAAAACCCCATGCTATAGCATGGGGAGTGATCTTTTTAATAGCTAGCTAAGTACCCGCTCAATCAGCAATAGCCATATTCCATTAAGCGTTGATAACGGCGGTTAGTGAGCTCTTCTGTATCAAACTCATCTAACTGCGCTAAATCAGCTTTTAGCTGCGCTTTTAGTGATGCTGCCATTTCATCATAATGACGATGAGCACCACCTAAAGGTTCAGGGATCACCGTATCAATCAATTTTAATTCTTTTAAACGATTTGCCGTGATCCCCATAGCTTCAGCAGCTAATGGTGCTTTATCAGCACTCTTCCATAGAATAGAAGCACAACCTTCTGGCGAAATAACGGAATAGGTGCTGTACTGCAACATATTTACTTTATCACCCACACCAATCGCCAAAGCACCACCAGAGCCACCTTCGCCAATAACGGTACAAATAATTGGCACACCAAAGCGAGACATTTCTCTTAAATTACGAGCAATCGCTTCTGATTGTCCACGCTCTTCAGCGCCCACCCCCGGATAAGCTCCCGGAGTATCAATAAAAGTGATAATAGGTAATTTAAAACGTTGTGCCATTTCCATTAAACGTAGCGCTTTGCGATAACCTTCAGGAGCTGGCATACCAAAATTACGACGAATTTTTTCTTTCGTTTCACGTCCTTTTTGATGACCAATGATCATCACCGGACGACCGTCTAAACGAGCAATACCACCGACAATCGCTTTATCATCAGCATAAGCGCGATCGCCCGCCAACTCCTGAAAATCAGTAAAAACACGATTAATATAATCAAGGGTATAAGGTCTTAATGGATGACGAGCAAGTTGTGCCACTTGCCATGCACCAAGATCAGAGAAAATTTTTCGAGTAAGTTCTAAACTTTTTTCTCTTAAGCGTGCAACTTCTTCATCAATATTAATATCAATTTTTTCATCATGTTGGCTAACTGCGGTTAGCGAATCGATTTTCGCTTCTAACTCGGCAATTGGCTGTTCAAAATCCAGAAAATTAAGACTCATAACATTCCTATTCTAGTCAAATTCTAATTCCACCTGCTCATTACCCAGCAGAGTTCGCAGATCGGTCAAAAGCATATCAGTCGGCGTTACTCGCCATGTTGCACCAAAACGCAAACGTGCACAGGCATCATGCTTTTGAAAATAAAGATGAACCGGGATCGTGCCTGAACGATGAGGTTCTAAAACGCCGCGAAGACGATTTAATAATTGCTCATTAATTTGCCTGTCTGATAACGAGATAGCAAGCCCTCGAGCATATTTTTCACGCGCTTCGTTAATATCCATTAATTCGCGGACTGTCATTTTAAGCCCACCGTTGAAATCATCAAAGCTGACCTGCCCGGTAGCAATTAAAATCCGATCTTGTTCCAATAGATGTTGGTATTTATCTAATGCATCGGAAAATAACATAATTTCCAAACGACCAGAACGATCATCTAACGTACATATACCAATTCTATTCCCTCGTTTAGTGGTAAAGACTTTCGAAGCAAGGACTAATCCTGCCACTTTTACCATCTGACCTCGGGGGGTAGGTACTAAATCTTTTAGACGGGTTCCTGCCGCATATCGTTCAATTTCTTTTAGATAACGGGTGATGGGATGTCCCGTTAAATATAAACCGAGGGTTTCTCGCTCACCTTCTAAAACAACTTGATCTGGCCATTTAGGTACATTGGCATAAGAACGTTCCACTTGCTCTGGGGCTTCTGCCAATACACCAAACATATCGGATTGCCCAATGGCTTCCGCTTTTGCGTGTTGATCTGCCGCCTTTAAGGCATCTTCCAGCGAAGACATTAATGCTGCACGGTGAGGCCCTAATTTATCAAATGCGCCTGACATTATCAGTTTTTCCATCACTCGGCGATTCAATTTTTTGGTTTCTGTTCTCGCACAGAGATCAAAAATATCTTTAAAATGACCACCTTGTTGACGCGCTTCGACAATTGCCTCAATAGGGCCTTCTCCAACCCCTTTGATGGCCCCTATGCCATACACTATTTCGCCTTCATCATTAACATGGAAATGATAAAGCCCACTATTAATATCTGGAGGAAGGACTTTTAAACCCATTCGCCAACATTCATCCACCAGACCGACCACTTTTTCGGTATTATCCATATCGGCAGTCATGACTGCCGCCATAAACTCCGCAGGATAGTGAGCTTTTAACCAGAGCGTTTGATAAGAAACTAAGGCATAAGCCGCTGAGTGCGATTTGTTAAATCCATAACCGGCAAATTTCTCTACCAAGTCAAAGATTTTCATGGCTAATTCGCCATCAACACCATTTTTAATCGCCCCCGCTTCAAACACAGAGCGCTGTTTTGCCATCTCCTCAGGTTTTTTCTTACCCATCGCGCGTCGTAACATATCCGCACCACCCAAGGTATAACCGGCAAGTACCTGTGCTATCTGCATCACTTGCTCTTGATACAAGATAACACCATAAGTTGGCTCTAATACAGGCTGTAAGCTCTCATGTTGCCATTTAACATCAGGGTAGGAAATCTCTTCAACACCGTGTTTTCGGTCGATAAAGTTATCCACCATCCCAGACTGTAAAGGCCCTGGGCGAAACAGTGCAACTAACGCAATCATATCTTCGAAGCAGTCTGGTCGCAGACGCTTTATCAGATCTTTCATACCACGGGATTCTAACTGGAATACCGCGGTGGTTTCAGAGCGTTGCAACATATCGAAGCTACGCTGATCGGTTAATGAAATGGCTGATATATCAACAGGCTCAAGTGATTTTTTAGCCCGTCGAGCATTAATCATTTCTAATGCCCAGTTGATTATCGTCAGCGTTCTTAACCCTAAGAAGTCAAATTTAACAAGACCGGCATATTCAACATCATTCTTATCAAATTGTGTAACCGGGTTATTCCCTTCCGGATCGCAATAAAGTGGCGCAAAGTCGGTAATTTTGGTTGGAGAAATAACGACACCACCGGCATGCTTACCCGCATTACGCGTTACCCCTTCTAATTTACGCGCCATATCAATAAGCGATTTCACTTCTTCATCAGCTTCGTAAATTTCAGGTAACTGAGGCTCTGCGGCAAAAGCTTTTTCTAACGTCATTCCCGGATCTGGGGGAACAAGCTTGGAAATTCTATCAACAAAGCCATAAGGGTGTCCTAAAACACGCCCAACATCTCGAATAACAGCTTTGGCTGCCATAGTACCAAAGGTAATGATTTGCGATACGGCATCACGACCATACATATCCGCAACGTGATCGATAACTCTATCGCGCTTCTCCATACAGAAATCAACGTCAAAGTCAGGCATTGATACACGTTCTGGATTAAGAAAACGTTCAAACAGTAGATCAAACTCAAGAGGATCGAGATCTGTTATCTTAAGCGAATAAGCCACCAGTGAGCCAGCACCTGAACCACGTCCTGGCCCTACAGGAACACCGTTATCTTTAGACCACTGGATAAATTCCATCACTATCAAAAAGTAACCGGGGAATCCCATCTGGTTAATAACTTTAAGTTCAATCTCAAGGCGCTCATCGTATTCAGGACGTCGCTTTTCTCTCTCTTGCGGATCAGGAAATAAAAAGGCAAGGCGCTCTTCTAAGCCCTCTTTGGACTTTTTAATTAAGAAATCTTCTGTACTCATATCCCCGGTCGGGAATTGAGGAAGAAAGTATTCACCTAAACGAATGGTCACATTACAGCGTTTGGCTATTTCAACACTGTTTTCTAATGCTTCAGGAATATCAGCAAAAAGCTCACACATCTCTTCTTCTGTGCGCATATATTGCTGAGGACTGTAGTGTTTAGGACGTTTAGGATCGGATAATGTGAAACCATCATGAATAGCCACGCGAATTTCATGAGCATCAAAATCATCACTATCCAGAAAACGGACATCATTTGTCGCAACAACAGGAAGCCCTTTTTCTGATGCTAAGGCTACAGCTTCGTGTAAGTAGCTCTCTTCATCCGGACGCCCAGTACGAATAAGCTCTAAATAATAGCTATCAGGAAAGTGCGTTTGATAATATTCAAGACATTGCTCAACTAAAGCTCGATTACCGCGTAGTAGGAATTTACCAACATCTCCCATTCTACCGCCAGAAAGCAACAAGAGACCTTCTTTATATGTTGTTAACCACTCTTGTTTGATAACCGGTCCGGCAGCACCATAACCATGTTTATAAGCTTCAGAAATCAATAGTGTTAGGTTTTGATATCCCACATTATCACGGGCGAGAATGGTTAAATGCGCGTATTCATCACCTAATAGTTCCGTTTCCAGATAGACATCTGCACCAACAATAGGTTTGATACCGGCACCATGAGCCGCTCCATAAAATTTCACTAACCCACATAAGTTAGTGAAATCTGTAATTGCAAAAGCAGGCATACCCAGCGAAGCCACTTTCTTCACAAGAGGCCCTGTTTTTGCCAATCCATCGATCATTGAATAATCGCTGTGTACCCTTAGATGGATAAAACGAGGATCTGCCATATCTTATTAATTACTCTGTGGATTAGACTAAATTTAAAGCACGTTTTACAGGCGCAAAACTTTTACGATGATAAGGCGTTGCCCCTAATGAAGCCAGTTTTTCCATATGGAAGGCTGTTGGATAGCCTTTATGTTTGGCAAAGCCGTAATCAGGATAAAGTTTATCTAGCTGTTCCATTTCCCTATCACGGGTAACTTTAGCCAGTATTGACGCTGCGCTAATTTCTTGAACTAAACTATCACCTTTAATCACCGCTTGAGATGCCATTGGCAAGTTAGGACAACGGTTTCCGTCGACTAAGACCATATCAGGCGTTATGGATAATCCCGCGACAGCACGCTCCATGGCTTTCATCGTTGCCCAAAGAATATTCAGTTTATCTATCTCTTCAGGCTCAGCACGTCCAATAGCCCAACATAATGCTTTTTCTTTTATTTCATCATAAAGCGCATTGCGTTTTTTCTCGGTCAATTTTTTCGAGTCCATTAATCCTTGAATAGGATTAGCTGGATCGAGGATCACCGCAGCAGTAACTACCGCCCCCACCAATGGTCCGCGACCGACTTCATCGACGCCAGCAATTAGGTTTGCTTTAGGATAGACAAATTCCATTATTGACCTGCTAATTCTAAAACTGCATTCGCTGCTTGCTCATCAGCACGACAACGGATAGCTGAGTGTAATTGTAAAAATATCTCTTTTAAGTGTTGTGCTTTTTCCGCATCCGTTAATAGGGGGAGTAATTGTTCTGCCAGTGCTTCTGGTGTGCACTCTTCTTGCAGCAACTCTTTAATTATTTCCCGTCCTGCTAATAAATTGGGTAAAGAGACATAGGGCGTTTTAACTAATTTTTTTGCTAACCAAAAGGTAAATGGTTTCATACGATAACCCACTACCATCGGGCATTTCGTTAACATGCATTCTAAGGCGGCTGTACCAGATGCTAATAAAGTCGCATCACTGGCGGTCATCGCCTCTCTTGCTTGTCCATCTAAGAGTTGGATTTCAAGTTTTGGGGCAACACTTTGATGTATTTGTTCAAATTGTGCCCGTCGCTTCGCATTTACCAAAGGGACAACAATATGTAATGCGGGGATCTGTTGCTTTAATCGCTGCGCTGTTTTTATAAAGTCCGCACTGAGCATTTCCACTTCAGAATGCCGACTTCCTGGTAGCAGAGCTAAACAGATTGCCTCTTGATCAATACCTAGGTGTTCACGAGCCGCTTTTTTATCAGGGTGTAACGCAATTGCATCAGCCATTGTATGACCGATAAAGCGACAAGGAACCTGATATTTATCGTAAAACGCTTTTTCAAAAGGAAGGAAAGCTAAAACCAAATCCGTTGCTTTACCAATTTTAAAAACCCGTTTTTGACGCCAAGCCCATACTGATGGACTGACATAATGGATAGTTTTCAACCCTTTTTGTTTTAAGCGACCTTCAAGGGTGATATTAAAATCAGGAGCATCAATACCAACAAAAACATCTGGCTTAAGTTGTGTAAAGCGTTGAGTGAGATCTTTTCTGATCTTCAATAATCGTGGCAAACGTTCAAGTACTTCCACGACCCCCATCACCGCAAGCTCTTCCATTTCATACCAAGCTTCACAACCTTCTGCTTGCATCAAAGGACCTGCGACACCAACAAAACGAATATTGGGATGCATTTGTTTAAGAGCGCGGATTAATCCCGCGCCCAAGATATCACCGGACGTTTCACCAGCCACAAGGCCGATAACTAACGGACGCTGTTTTATAGATGATTGGCCTGACAAGGTCATATCCTAATTAGCGAATAATACCGCGGTTTGATTTTGCTGAATTTTCCAGAAAATCACTGAATATTTTTACATACTGATTATTATTATCTGCGGCTAATTGAGCAATCTCTTCTCGCGCTTCTTCAAGCGTTTTACCATTACGATAAAGTATCTTGTAAGCGTTACGAATGGCATGCAGATCTTCTTTTGCAAAACCGCGACGTTTTAATCCTTCAATATTCAAACCATAAGGGGTGGCATGGTTTCCTTGTGCAATCACAAAAGGAGGAACATCTTGTGCTACACCGGAACAGCCGCCCACCATGACATGTGAACCAATCTGACAAAATTGGTGAACCGCACTCATACCACCGATTATCACATAATCACCTAAAGTGACATGTCCACCTAAAGTACCGTTATTTGCAATAATACAGCGATCGCCAATGATACAATCATGAGCAACATGGGTGTTGATCATCAATAAGTTATCATTGCCAATTTTAGTAATATTACCGCCTTGTGTCGTACCACGATGAATAGTGACACTTTCGCGGATAAGATTGCGATCACCAATAATGACTTGGGTCGGCTCACCACGATATTTCAGATCTTGGTTTACTTCACCGATAGAGGCAAATTGGTAAATCTGATTATCACGGCCAATGCGTGTATGGCCATTAATAACCACATGAGATTTGATATCTGTACCTTCATCAATCTCAACATGGCTACCAATAACGCAAAAAGGGCCAATGCGAACATTAGCACCAATTACCGCACCCTCTTCAATAATTGAAGAAGGGTGAATTACTGCGGATTTATCAATCATAAGCTAGACCTCACGGCGGCGAGCACACATCATCTCAGCTTCGCAGGCAATTTCTCCATCAACTTTAGCGACGCCTTTAAAGCGTGCAACGCCACGGCGTTCTTTAATGAATTCAACCTCAAGAACCATTTGGTCTCCAGGTAAGACAGGACGTTTAAAGCGAGCACCGTCAATAGCAGCAAAATAGTAAAGTTCACCGGGTTCCAGTTTTCCTACGCTTTTGAATGCTAAAATACCTGTTGCCTGCGCCATTGCTTCGAGGATCAGTACACCAGGGAAAATAGGTTTGCCCGGGAAGTGACCTTGAAAGAAAGGCTCATTAAAAGATACATTTTTTACTGCTCTTAGAAATTTCCCTTCTTCAAAATCAAGGACACGGTCAACCAATAAAAATGGGTAACGGTGTGGAAGTAAATCTAAAATTTCTTCGATTTGCAGAGTATGATTATCACTCATTGCAATACTCTTCCTGTCTAATAAAACTGAATCTAATTAAGAATGACACGACCTGCTGTGACTCAAAAAGGGAGTTAACGCGCAGGTCGCAAAATAGGTAACAACAACCGTCAAAGATGCTACTTGTTACTTGTCGCTATTTTCTACTTGACGTTCTAGCGACTTTAGCCTTTTTTGCATTTCATCAATTCGCAGCACCAGTGCTGCGGTTTTACGCCATGCTTTATTCGGTTGTAACGGAATGCCAGAAGAATAAACCCCAGGTTCAGTGATAGGACGCATAACCATCCCCATTCCTGTTACCGTAACTTTATCACAAATTTCCATGTGACCATTGATAACACTTGCTCCACCAATCATACAGTAACGCCCAATTTTCAGGCTCCCCGCCATGATGACACCACCTGCCACAGCAGTATTGTCACCAATAATGACGTTATGTGCGATTTGGCACTGGTTATCAATGATAACACCATTACCGATAACTGTGTTATCTAATGCGCCTCTATCGATGGTAGTACATGCACCAATTTCGACACGGTCACCAATGATCACTGAGCCTAACTGAGGAATTTTAATCCAATTGCCACGCTCATTGGCATAACCAAAACCATCAGAACCAATGACAGTACCAGATTGTACTAAACAATCTTTACCAATGATAACTTCATGATAAACAGAGACATTTGCCCACAAACGGCTATTATCGCCGATATGTGCTTTTTTACCAATAAAACATCCTGCACCAATAACTACGTTATTACCTAACTCAACACCTGACTCAATGACCGCATTTGCACCAATTGAGACGTTATTCCCTAATTTAGCATCAGCAGCAATAACAGCAGAAGGATGTATATCTTGTGCTGGCGCGGGCGTAGTATCCATAATCTGAGCCATTTGTGCATAAGCCAAATAAGGATTTTTCACCACCAGTGCAGCAACAGGACAAAAAGGAAGATCAGCCTCTGTTAATACCACCGCAGCGGCCTGACATTCACTTAGTTTTTCACGATAGCGACTATCGGAAAGAAAGGTAATTTGTTCACCATTTGCTAAGCCCATTGAAGCAAGACCGGCGATAGTGATATCACCATCGCCGTGTAACTGTGCATTCAATTGCTGAGCAAGATCAGCTAATCGAATTGAAAACATCTATTATTTAACCTGTTTTTGAACCTGAGCAGTAATATCTTTACCGTCTGCGAAATAAGGAACAGTGTTTGCATCTAAAATCACATCATAACCTTCTTTTTTCGCTACAGCATCAACAGCGTCTAATACGCGTTTCATGATTTTATTACGCTCTTCTGCTTGACGACGGCTAAAGTCTTGCTCAAAAGCTTGTGCTTTTTGTGCATAAGCTTCACGTTTAGCAACCAGATCTTTTTCTGTATTAGCACGTTGTGTCGCATTCATGGTTGGTGCATCTTTTTGGTATTTCTCAACCGCAGTTTGTAATGCTTTACCTAAATTTTGCAATTCGGTATCACGTGATTTAAATTCATTTTCCAATTGTTTCTCTACCGCATCACGGTTAGGCACTTTTTGGAGAACTTGACCGATGTTCACAACACCTACTTTATCTGCAGCTTGAGCGCCTGCTGACATCGTCAATGCCATTCCTAGGGCAGCGGCACATAACAATTTTTTCACGATAGACTCCTTAAAACCCAAAATAAATTTTTTGTCAGATATGAGATGTCTTTTCTATATATTGAGAAAAGACATCAACTTTACTTACATCGCTACCACGTTCTACCAATATTAAACTGGAATTGCTCAGATTTATCGCCTTCGTAATCTTTAATTGGCTTCGCATAAGAGAAGACTAACGGACCTAAAGGTGATAACCACTGTAAAGCCACACCGGTTGAAACACGCACATCGCCAGCACGACTATAATCTGGCATACCAGCAGTCCAATTAGAGTTAGTGCTACTCCATTTAGTATCCCATACCGTACCCGCATCAACGAATACAGAGGTTCTGACTGATGAAGAGTATTTATCATCAATAAATGGCGTTGGTGTGATCAGTTCAAAGCTGGCGACTGCCATAGCATTACCACCGATAGCATCGCTAGATGGCTCACCTGGTTTTGGCTTACCATCTTTATCTAAATAAATTGCTTTAGGACCGATATTATTGGAACGGAAACCACGCACTGTACCAGAACCACCGGCATAGAAGTTTTCATAGAAGGGTAATTCTTTACCCCCTAAACCGTCACCATAACCTAAACGACCTTTGAACAAGGTGACCCAAGACTCTTTTTCATTTAGAGGGTAATAAGCCATACCGTCCCAAGTTACTTTATAGTACTTGTTATCAGAGCCCGGTATAGTAATACGCCCACTTAAATTACTTCTTGCCCCAGAGGTTGGGAAGAAACCACGGTTTAAGTTATTAAATGTCCATCCCATGCTGACAGTATAGTCATCCGCATTAAAGGATTCGCGTTTATCAAAGCCCGGGTTTTCCCCCATACTTTCAAGATAACGCCACATCGCCACTTGAGGTTCCATCCGTGACAGGCCGTTATGCGTATAGCCTAAGCCAAGACGAGCCGAGTTATATTCATTGATAGGGAAACCTAAGGTGCCGTCTAACCCATAAGATTTATTGGTATAGCCGGATAAATCCGCATCATTAGCTCGGAAATCGTTATAGAAAATACGACCTCCTAAGCTGACACCATTTACAGTAAAGTAAGGATCAGTGACTGACAATTCAGCATACGTTGAGTAATCATTTTTACTGGCGTTAATCGCAACAGCATTTCCCGTTCCTAACCAGTTATCCTGTGTTACCCCAACTTGGAAGCTGACACCACTTTCTGTACCGAAACCGACACCAAAGTTAAGTGAACCCGTATTACGCTCTTTGACACGATAAACGATATCAACTTGATCAGGTGATCCCGGAATACGCTGTGTTTCCGTTTCGACTGTTTCAAAATAACCTAAACGGTTTAAACGCTCTTTACCTTGTTCAACTAAATCGCTACCTAACCAAGCCCCTTCCATTTGACGCATTTCACGACGTAAAACAGAGTCCTTGGTTATATCATTACCCGCAAAACGGATTTGACGCACATAGAAACGATTCCCTGCATCAACGTTAACATGCAGTTTTACCGTTTTATTTTCATCATTGATTTCAGGATTTGTCATCACCCGTGGATAGGCGTATCCATAGCGACCTAATAGATTTTTAATTTCATTTTCTGTTTTGGTCACTTGAGCACCGTTATACAGTGAGCCTGGTGCGATTTGGATCAGATCTTCAATCTCTTTGGTATAGCCTGCGGTATTACCATTGATTTCGGTACTTTCAACCGTGTATTTATCACCTTCTTTCAGGTTAATAGTAATATAAATACCTTTTTTATCAGGCGTTAAGCTAACGTTTGTGGATTCAATATCAAAACGTGCATAACCACGATCTAGATAAAAACTTCGTAATGTCTCTAAGTCACCAGCGAGTTTTTGTTTCTGATATTTTTCATCAGCCGCTAAGTTCCACCAAGGCACATCATCACGTAGTTGGAAGCGGTTAACTAATTCAGCAGTACTAAATGCTTTATTACCAACAATATTGATTTGTTGAATAGTAGCTGAAACACCTTCGGCAAATACCAGTTTTAAATCAACACGGTTACGAGGAAGAGGAGTCACAACAACTTTTACTGTGGCGTTATATTTACCAACACTATAGTAGAAATCTTCAAGACCTTTCTCAATATTAGCCAACATTGTTCGGTCAAGTGTTTCACCAATACGGATATTGGAAGCATCAAGATTTTGCTTAAGCATATCTTCTTTAATTGCTTTGTTACCTGAGAAAGTAATACTCGCAATTGTTGGACGCTCTTTAACTTGAACAATAAGTACATTTCCGTCACGCAGAACCCGAACATCATCGAAGTTTCCTGTCGCAAATAATGAACGGATAGTTCGACTAATATCATCATCGCTGACCGAATCTCCAACTCGGACAGGCATGTTCAGTAATGCTGCACCAACGGCGACGCGTTGAAGACCTTCAAATTGAATGTCCTGAACTACGAATCCGTCTGAACCGTATGCAGTGGCGCTGCCCAGCAGCAGCGACGCTATAAGCAACTTTTTCATCGCCATCGTTGTTTTGTGTTTTCCTAACCGGTCCCTGCTTATTTTATTATAAGCGAGAGAAATCATTGAAAAGTGCAAGTCCCATTAACAGCATCAGTGCCATAACACCGAAACGATAACAGACATCTTGTACACGCTCAGATACCGGCCCTCCCTTTATCTTCTCGATAACCAGGAAAAGCAGGTGCCCACCATCTAAGACAGGCAAGGGAAACAAATTAATGATCCCCAGATTGACACTGATAAGTGCGATAAACATCAAATAGTAAACAAAACCTGAATCCGCAGACATTCCAGCGCCTTTAGCGATAGAAACCGGTCCACTAAGATTTGTTAACTTGACATCACCAACCACTAACTTGCCAATCATTTTGACAGTCAAACCCATTAACTGCCATGTTTTATCAGATGCTTCATATAACGCTGAAAATGGGTTGTATTGTTGCATTATCAAGTATTGCTCATCTGGCGGTAATACTTGTAGCTTCGCACCCACTTGTCCAACTTCGCTACCATCTTTCAGCGCTATTGCTGTAGGAGTAATATTTAACACCAAAGAAGCACCGTTACGTTCAACTAACAGTTCCAACGTTTTGTTGGGGCTTTGTCGAACAAAATAAGTAAATGGGTGCCAAGTATCAATTGGCTGACCATCGACTTTAACGATCCGATCCCCTGCTTGTAAACCTGCTTTTTCAGCCGCAGAGTCTGGTGTTACTTCTACAACTTTAGAGTCCAACCGTGCGCCAACAGGCATGATGCCTAGGGATACGATAGGATCTTGTCTTTCAGGATCAAAATTCCACTGTTGCAAATTCAGTATATTCTCACTCTCAGAAAGAGAGTTAGGCTGAGTTACAACGAAAGTCACCTCTTTTGCACCAATTTTACTCACTAATGCTAAACGAACAGCATTCTGATCAGGCGTTTCGATACCTGCAACGGATTTTAGTTCCATTCCCGGCGTTAATTTTGCTTGTTCTGCGATAGAATCAGGGCGAATATCTGCAATTATTGGCTTTAATGCCGGCACCCCTATCATAAAAACAAGCCAATAAGCCACAATGGCTAATAAGAAATTTGCAATAGGTCCGGCGGCAACAATAGCGGCTCTTTGCCCGACGGTTTTATTGTTAAAAGCGAGATGACGACGCTCTGGTGCAACTTCGGCGACACGCTCATCCAACATTTTTACATAACCACCTAAAGGTATCCATGCAACGACAAATTCGGTGCCATGTTTATCTGTTTTACGCCAAATCGCTTTACCAAAACCAATAGAAAAACGCTCAACATAAACGCCACAGCGTCTTGCTACCCAAAAATGTCCAAATTCATGTACCGTAATAAGAATACCTAAAACGATAATAAACGCGGCTAGATTCCACAGGATACCCATTGCTTACCTTTACATTTGAAAGCCAGAAGAAACTAAAAACACCAATCCAGCGAAAACAGGGATCGCCGCGGTCAAACTATCAATACGATCTAGCACACCACCATGCCCAGGGATAAGCTGACTACTGTCTTTTATGCCAGAAACACGTTTAAACATACTCTCAGCCAGATCGCCGAATACGGAAACAATCACCACGATGCCCGAAATCAGTAATAGATGGTTAGGCACTTCAGTAATTGGTACGAAACGCGTAAATAGCCATGAAACAACACCTGCAGTGATTAACCCGCCCACCAGACCTTCCAAGGTTTTACCCGGTGATACTTTCGGTGCCATTTTATGTTTACCCATTAAACGGCCAAATGCATAAGCCCCTGAGTCCGCAGCCCAAACCAATAACATGACATACAGTAACCACCAGGCCCCTGTATATGAGTTTGTGCTATATCCCAACATACGTAGCGCCATCATGCCACAATAAAAAGGAACAATCGTCAATATACCGAACAATAACTTAAGAAGAACAGAATTTTTCCACATATTGGCTGAATTCGGATAACTGACAACTAATAAAATCGCCGCTACCCACCAAAAGAGCCCAGCCCATAAGCTATTCTTAATCATTGCTGTATCAAGCAGATGATCAAAATCCGGTAACGAGGCTTGCATAAGAACTAAGAGTGCAGCAAATCCAACACCAGTAGCAATACGTTTGCCTTGAGAATGCCAGCCGATAAATTGAGCCCATTCCCAACCCGCTAAGCCTGAAATGGCAATAATAACTAATCCAAATCCTGCGGGAGGAAGAAGAAATAAAGCAGCAATAACAATAGGGATTAGTATTAATGCAGTAATGACACGATACTTAAGCAAATTATCCTCCCAGATTTACAGTATCTGTTTCCGATGTAGTACCACCGAAACGTCTTTCCCGTTTAGCAAAAGCATCAAGTGCATTCTGAAAAACTTGTTCATCAAAATCAGGCCATAAAACCTGTGTAAAATATAACTCAGCATAAGCAATTTGCCAGATAAGGAAATTACTTATACGATGTTCTCCACCTGTACGGATCACAAGATCTACAGGCGATTGATCATGTAAACACAAGTGTGAGGATATCGCATTTTCATTAATATCTTCGATAGCTAACTCCCCTTTTGCGAGGGAACTCGCTAATTGTTGTACACTTTGTGTAATATCCCATCGTCCACCGTAATTGGCAGCAATATTTAAATTGAGTCCGGTATTATTTGCAGTCAGTGCAACAGAGTTTTTTATTCTATCTTGTAAACGACGACTAAAGCGGCTGATATCACCGATAATTGTTAATCTGACATTGTGTTTGTGTAGGCTTTTCACTTCATTATCTAATGCAAAAACAAACAACTCCATCAAAGAACTCACCTCTTGTTCAGGGCGATTCCAGTTTTCGCTGCTAAATGCATATAACGTTAGTGATTCAATTTTATGTTTGACGGAAAAGCTAACCGCATCTCGAACTGCTTTAATTCCCGCGCGATGGCCCGTAACTCGGAGTTTCCCTTGTTTTTTTGCCCAACGTCCGTTGCCATCCATAATGATGGCAACATGCTTTGGTTTTGATGCGGATGAATCGTCACTGGATAAGTTCACTCAATTTAACCCTTTGCTAATCTGATACTGATACAGACAGTCCTCTTCGGATAACCTACGCACAAAAAAACCGTGTGACTCCACGGCCTTTGGCAAAGCCTCAAAGTTGCTAAAGCGGTTGCTTTAGTAATGAACTGTTAATTTTCATTATTGTCTTTAGTGATTTGGCAACTATACCATTAGCCAGAAAGACGAACAAACACACTCTGGTAAATATCATCATCATTATACAATTTGTGCGATAATCTGCTGTGTTTGTAACCTTGCTAATTTATCAATTTCTAAAACATCGTCGATACTTTGAGGCTCTGAGAGGTCAAAATGTTCAACCACTTTGCGATTAATTTTAGCAATATCAGTGAATTTTACTTTTTCGTTTAAAAAAGCATCAACAACAACCTCATTAGCGGCATTTAATACCGTTGTTGAAGCTTGTCCCCGTTGCGAGGCTTCGATGGCAAGTGCTAAACAAGGATAGCGCTGATAGTCTGGACGGATAAATTCTAGGGCTTGTATCTCAAAAAAATCTAATGCTTTCGCGCCCGATTCGGTGCGATGAGGATATGCCATGGAATAAGCGATGGGCGTTCTCATATCTGGTTCACCAATTTGTGCGATAATGCTACCATCACGATAGCGAACCATTGAATGGATCACCGATTGGGGATGAATAATGACTTCCATCTCTGCTTCCGAGGCATTAAAGAAATAACGAGCTTCGATATATTCCAAGCCTTTATTCATCATAGTGGCTGAATCAACCGAAATTTTACGCCCCATTGACCAGTTTGGATGTGCGCAAGCTTGGTCTGGAGTCATTGCATCTAGCTCATCTAAAGGCGTATAGCGAAACGGTCCACCGGAGCCTGTGAGTAAAATACTGGTGATGCCATGGGCTTCTAAAGATGCATGGCCTAAATTGTCTTGAATACCTGTAGGTAAACTTTGGTAGATAGCATTATGTTCACTATCAATAGGTAAAACCTTCGCACCATATTTAGCCACCGCATCAAAGAATAAACGACCACTCGTGATCAGAGATTCTTTATTGGCTAATAAAATTCTTTTCCCTTTTTCTATCGCAGCCAGTGTAGGCTTAAGCCCCGCCACCCCTGTAATAGCAGACATCACTTGATCGGCTTCATCCAATGCAGCAATTTCATTAACAGCATTAGAGCCTGATAATATTTCCGTTTTACACGATGTATTGGCTAATAATTGTTTCAGCTCACCGGCACTTTTTTCATCTGACATCACCGCATATTTAGGCTGAAAAGCGCGACATTGCTGCGCCATTTTAGTTGCATTTTTTCCAGCCACTAAAGCAAGCACCTGAAACTCATCAGGGTTATTTTCAATGACGGATAACGTACTTGTTCCGATAGACCCTGTTGAGCCTAATATAGTTATTTGTTTCATTATTAATCAATCAGTATATCAATAACATTTTCATTAAAAGGAATTATATCAGCATGACGAGATAAATGAGGGGAAAGATGATAACTTTAATAAATAATGTGATAAAAAGAAGATATTAGGCATTTATTTTCCAGTAAATGCTCAAAAATAATGCCACATTTCAGTGGCATTATCAGAAAAAGAATAAAAATTAGAATTCCATTAACTCAGCTTCTTTCAGCGTTAATGCTTCATCAATTTTTTTAATGAACATATCAGTTAATTTCTGAATTTCATCTTGTGAACGGCGTTCATCATCTTCACTAATTTCTTTATCTTTCAGTAATGCTTTGATTTTATCATTAGCATCACGACGGATATTACGAATAGAGACACGACCTTGTTCTGCATCTCCACGCACAACTTTGATTAAGTCTTTACGACGTTCTTCAGTTAACGGAGGCAGTGGAACACGGATGATCGCGCCTGCAGATGAAGGATTTAAGCCTAAATCTGATGCCAAAATCGCTTTTTCAACAGCAGGTGCTAAAGTACGATCGAACACTGTAATTGCCAATGTGCGGCCATCTTCTGCCACAACGTTAGCAACTTGATTTAATGGAGTTGGTGCGCCGTAGTATTCTACAACAATACCATCTAATAGGTTTGGAGACGCACGGCCAGTACGAACTTTATTAATTTGGCTTTTTAGTGCTTCAACGCTTTTGTCCATGCGTTCTTGAGCATCTTTTTTGATTTCATTAATCACGTTATAAACCCTTGGGAACTGGTTATCTTCCAGACGATATCAAATTATGATATCGACATAAATGAATTGGCGTACTTTAAGATGTTAACGCCAAATTATACCATTGTCTCTGTGTATTAAGCGTGAGAAATCAAAGTTCCTTCACTTTCACCCATTACAACCCGACGTAATGCACCCGGTTTATTCATATTGAATACGCGGATAGGTAAATTATGATCTCGGGCTAATGTGAATGCAGCAAGATCCATGACTTTCAATTCACGTTCTAATACATCCTGATAAGTCAGCTTTTCATATAATACCGCATCAGGATCTTTGGTTGGATCGGCTGAAAATACACCGTCAACTTTTGTCGCTTTCAATACAACGTCAGCTTCAATTTCAATACCACGTAAACACGCAGCTGAGTCAGTCGTAAAGAATGGGTTGCCTGTACCTGCCGAGAAGATAACAACTCGGCCATGGCGTAATAAGCTAATAGCCTCAGCCCAACTGTAGTTATCACAAACACCATTAAGTGGAAATGCTGACATTAATCGTGCATTGACATAAGCACGATGCAATGCATCACGCATTGCTAAGCCATTCATCACTGTGGCGAGCATTCCCATGTGGTCACCCACAACACGGTTCATACCTGCAGCTGCTAGACCAGCGCCACGGAACAAGTTACCACCGCCAATTACGACACCGACTTGTATGCCCAATTCAACGAGTTCTTTAATTTCCTGAGCCATGCGATCAAGTACGCTCGCATCGATACCAAAACCTTCTGCGCCTTGCAGGGCTTCGCCACTCAGCTTTAATAAGATTCGCTGATATACGGGTTTTGCATTGGTTGCCATGGTGTTCTGTCCTAAGCAGATTAGTTAATTGGAGGTTTTAGATAGCCTTACTCTTTTCAAAGAAAAGCAAACTGTCAGTGGAGATTGTAACAAAACAGAACCGCCTTAAGGCGGTTCCATTAACGCAAAGCGTTATTATTTGCTCATTGCCGCAACTTCTGCTGCGAAATCAGCTTCAACTTTCTCAATACCTTCACCAACTTCGAAACGAACGAAGTTAATGATTTCAGCATTGTTTTCTTTCAGCAGATCGCCAACAGTTTTGCTTGGATCCATAACGAAATGCTGACCAGTCAGAGAGATCTCACCGGTGAATTTGTTCATACGACCAGTAACCATTTTTTCTGCGATTTCGCGTGGTTTACCTGATTGCATTGCGATGTCCATCTGGATTTGGTGCTCATGCTCAACAACATCAGCAGGCACATCTTCAGGGCGAACATATTCTGGTTTGCTTGCAGCAACGTGCATAGCAATGTGTTTGATCAGTTCTTCGTTAGCGCCTTTAGCTGCAACTAAAACACCGATGCGAGCACCGTGCAGGTAAGTACCTAACTCTTCGCCTTCTAAAATAGCAACGCGGCGAATGTTGATGTTTTCACCAATTTTTGCAACTAATGCAGTACGAGCGTCTTCGAATTTCGCTTTCAGTGCTTCGATATCGTCAGTTTTGTCTGCTAATACTGCAGCCATAACATCTTTACCGAATGCGATGAAGCCAGCATCTTTAGCAACGAAGTCTGTTTCACAGTTCAGTTCAACCAGCGCACCGAATTTACCATCAGCAGCAACTTCTGCAAGGATGATACCTTCAGCAGCAACGCGACCTGCTTTTTTAGCCGCTTTTGCTTGACCTGATTTACGCATGTTGTCGATAGCTAATTCGATATCACCGTTAGCTTCAACCAGCGCTTTTTTACATTCCATCATGCCTGCGCCAGTACGTTCACGCAGTTCTTTTACCAATGCAGCGGTAATTCCAGACATTTGTTTCTTCCTCGACTTTTCTATGGGCGAGCCATAGATGTTCTCATAGCAGATGTGTAAAGGGGGCCTATTGAGGCCCCCTAACCAATATATAGCAATACCTGGTTAAATAAGGGCTCTTACGAGCATGCCTTATTATTCAGCTTCGACTAAGCCTTCTTCAGCCTGAACAGCCAGATCTTGAGAACGACCTTCACGAACAGCTGTTGCTGCAGCGGTCAGATATAATTTAACCGCACGGATTGCATCATCATTACCAGGGATAATGTAGTCGATACCATCTGGATCAGAGTTAGTATCAACGATAGCAAATACTGGGATACCCAGGTTGTTTGCTTCTTTGATAGCAATGTGTTCGTGCTCAGCATCGATAACAAACAGAGCGTCAGGTAAACCGCCCATGTCTTTGATACCACCCAGGCTGTTTTCTAACTTACCAAGTTCACGAGAACGCATTAACGCTTCTTTCTTGGTCAGTTTGTCAAAAGTACCGTCCTGAGATTGAGATTCTAAATCTTTCAGACGTTTGATTGACTGACGAACAGTTTTCCAGTTAGTCAGCATACCGCCTAACCAGCGGTGGTTTACATAAAACTGGTCACAGCTTTCTGCTGCTTCTTTAACAGCTTCAACGGCAGAGCGCTTAGTACCAACAAACAGGATTTTGCCTTTACGAGAAGCAATTTTGTTCAGTTCAACCAGAGCTTCATTGAACATTGGAACAGTTTTTTCCAAGTTAATGATATGAACTTTGTTACGCGCACCAAAGATGAATGGTTTCATTTTTGGATTCCAGTAACGAGTTTGGTGACCGAAGTGAACACCGGCTTGCAGCATATCGCGCATTGAAACAGTTGCCATTTTAGACCTCTATAAGTTTAAATTTGGGGTTATTTCCTCCACAAATCCCATACGACCGACTCATCAGCTGTAAAGATTAAACCTTTACATAAGAGCACCCCGGCGTATGTGTCGATTTGTGTGTGTCATTAACACAATTGAATGTTTTCAGATTTACTGCTATTTCTTAAACCTCACATGGTGAAGCCATAGCCAATAACAGAACTCCGGCGCGCTTTATACCATAAATAACCTCAAGAAACCACTATTAGTTACGGTTTCACTGCCAATATATCGGTTAACAACAGCGAATAAAAAAGCGCAATATGTAAAGACAACAAACAATATAAGGCGTAATGTGCCTGATTATTGGCGATATCAAACAGATTACTCCTATCCTCTTTGATTGGCACACCCACTTTCTGCTGATATCATAAATGGTAATTAGAATTATTTCTCACCATCATAATTCATAGACCTGCAATACCATGCAATAATGATTGTATTGTGGCTTTTAAATCTATTAATGAAGAACTCAAATGGCTATTGTAATCAAGACTGAAGAAGATATTCAAAAAATGCGCGTCGCGGGTCGTCTTGCGGCTGAAGTCCTTGAAGTTGTCGCACCCTATGTAAAACCCGGCGTAAGTACAGCGGAATTAGATCGTATTTGTCATCAACATATTGTTGATGTTCAGCAAGCTATCCCTGCTTGCTTAAACTATCATGGCTTCCCTAAATCAGTGTGTATTTCTGTTAATGATGTTATTTGCCATGGTATTCCTAGTGAAGACAAAATCTTAAAAGACGGCGATATTGTTAATATTGATGTTACTGTCATTAAAGAGGGTTTTCATGGCGATACGTCAAAAATGTTTATCGTCGGTAAACCGACTATTCAAGGTGAGCGTCTGTGTCGGATCACCCAAGAAAGTCTCTACCTTGCAATAAAAATGGTAAAACCAGGTATTCGCTTACGTGAATTAGGTAAGGCCATTCAAAAATTCGTTGAAGGGCATGATTTTTCTGTGGTACGCGAATATTGTGGACATGGTATTGGCGAAGGTTTCCACGAAGAGCCTCAAGTTTTACACTATGATGCTGATGACGGTGGTGTTGTGTTACAAAAAGGCATGGCATTTACTATCGAGCCGATGGTCAATACTGGAGATTACCGTATTCGTACCATGAAAGACGGTTGGACAGTAAAAACCAAAGATCGCGGTTGGTCTGCTCAATATGAGCATACTTTAGTGGTTACCGACAATGGTTGTGAAATCATGACACTGCGTAAAGAAGAAGAGCCATTTATTTCTGCCGTATTAGTTAACGAATAAATCGCACTCTTCTAAAATGTAAAAACGACATATTTTTTCGAGGTATGTCGTTTTTTTTATTTTCAACTTTGGTAAGAAAATAGAAATGCTAGTCAGGTTACCGTTTTAACATTACTCTTAATATAATCAGCATATATGAGTGAGATGATTAACTATGATAACCTCCAATACCTTTCAAACAGCACCACCGTCCCCTTCGTTGCTGACTGAAAATACGCTAGATAGTACTTTACTAAAACACTCTATTGAACAATTTCAGTCATGGTTAGCAGATGCTTTTCATCATGATGCTGATGTTGCTTTGTTACTACAAGCTCGTAGTCACTTTATCGACCAACTACTCACACAATTATGGCGTTATACTGAATTAGCGGATCACCCTGATCTCTGTATCATTGCCGTGGGGGGGTATGGTCGCCAAGAATTACACCCTCTTTCTGACATTGACTTGCTATTTTTAAGTCAACAGCCTCTTCCTCCCCAAATTGCCGAAAAAGTGAGTCAATTAATTACCTTGCTTTGGGATATCCGTTTAGAGATAGGTGTCAGTGTGAGAACGATGGAAGAGTGCCTTTTAGAAGGACTGTCTGATTTAACTATTGCCACCAATTTACTAGAAGCGCGTCTTGTTTGTGGTAATAACGCACTCTATCAACAATTAATTAAACATATTTTTAGCCAAGGCTTTTGGCCATCGCCTGATTTCTTTGCAGCTAAAATTGATGAGCAAGAACAACGTCACCAACGCTTTCATAGCACCAGTTATAATCTAGAGCCTGATATTAAAAGTAGTCCTGGGGGACTTCGTGATATTCACACCCTTATATGGGTCGCTCACCGTCATTTTGGCGCAACATCAATATCTGAAATGGTCAACTTTGGCTTTTTAACCCCTGCCGAAGGACAAGAATTACTCGAGTGCCAATATACCTTATGGAAGATCCGTTTTGCGCTACATTTAGTCCTCAATCGTTATGACAATAGGTTACTGTTTGATCGCCAATTAAGCGTTGCCCAACTTTTAAATTATCAAGGTGAAGGCAACCAACCTGTCGAAAAAATGATGAAGGATTACTATCGCGTTACTCGCCGTGTGAGTGAGCTAAACGATATGCTACTGCAACTCTTTGATGAAGCAATCCTCGCATTACAACCCAATGTTAAACCTCGCCCTCTTGACAAAGAATTTCAATTAAGAGGTACATTAATTGATGTTATAGACGATGAATGTTTTCTTAATGATCCTATTGCCATTATGCGGTTATTTTTACGTATGGCAGAGCATGCAGAGATAATCGGAATTTATTCGACCACACTACGCCATTTGCGTTATGCCCGTCGTCATTTAGTACAACCTTTATGTGAGTACCCACTAGCTAGACAAGTATTTATGCAAATCTTACGTCACCCTAGGGCGGTTTCGGGGGCATTTGTCCCAATGCATAAACATAGTGTATTAAGTGCTTATTTCCCACAATGGAACAATATTGTCGGTCAAATGCAGTTTGATCTATTCCATGCTTATACAGTTGATGAGCATACTATCCGTGTATTACAAAAACTTGAAAGTTTCGCTGATGATGCAAATCGAAACCGACATCCTCTTTGTGTCGATATCTACCCGAAACTACCTCAAATTGAGTTATTAAGACTTGCTGCTCTATTTCACGATATTGCTAAAGGGCGACATGGTGATCACTCTTTATTAGGTGCACAGGATGTTATTAGCTTTGCTCAACAACATGGACTAAATCAACGAGAAATCGCTTTAGTTGAATGGCTTGTAAGTCATCACTTACTTATGTCTGTAACGGCACAAAGACGTGATATTCAAGATCCCGATGTTATCTTCCAATTTGCCTCTGAAGTCAAAAATGAGAGCCGTTTACGCTATTTACTCTGTCTCACTGTTGCTGATATTTGTGCAACAAACAGTAGCTTATGGAATAGTTGGAAACAAAGCTTACTGCGTGAACTATTTCTCGCTACGGCCAATCAATTACGCCAAGGGATGCACTCTATTCCAGATTTACGGGAACGTATCCGCGATCACCGTCAGCAAGCACTAACTATTTTACAACAGCAACAGGTCGATGAAGAAAAACTGCAAGCGATTTGGGCTCGTTGTCATGCGGACTATTTTTTACGTCATACTCCAGAGCAAATTGCTTGGCATGCTCAGGCACTTATTGAGCACAATAGTGCTGAGCCTATGGTATTGATTAGCCAACAAACCGAGCATGGTGGTACAGAGGTTTTTATTTGGTGTGCTGACCGACCTTCTCTATTTGCTTCTGTTGCAGGTGAGCTAGATAGACGTAATTTAAATATTCACAACGCACAAATTTTTACTAATCGCGACAATATGGCAATGGATACCTTTATCGTTTTAGAGCCTAATGGTAAACCACTGGCGATTGATCGCTATCATGCTATACGCCAAGCGCTTATTCGCGTTGTATCAGCCCCTTATAACGCCAATGCCAAAACCCGTGCTTTACCGGCTAAATTACGCCATTTTGAGGTACCCACTAAAATTAACTTTATCGCCTCTAACCATAATAAACGTACTTATATGGAGTTATTTGCACGTGATCGCCCAGGCTTATTAGCTATTATAGGTAAGGTTTTTGCCGATCTTTCTCTTTCGTTACATGGCGCAAGGATCACCACTATTGGCGAGCGTGTTGAGGATTTTTTTGTATTAACAGATAACGAAAATAATGCGTTAAACCAAAAAATGAAGGATGAAGTCGTAGAAAGGTTGACAAAAGCCCTCGTTTCAAAGGATAAAATATAGAAACCCACGACAATACATATAGGAAATACTATAGATGCAAGCATTACAATCTATTATTGATAACGCCTTTGAACAACGCGCTGAAATCACACCAGATAATGTTGAACCACAGGTACGCGATGCAATTAATAACGTTATCGCTCAACTAGACAGTGGAAAATTGCGAGTTGCTGAAAAAATTAATGGTCAGTGGGTTACTCATCAATGGCTAAAAAAAGCGGTTCTACTCTCTTTTCGTATCAGTCACAATCAAGTGATCGACGGTAGCGAAAGCCGTTATTTTGATAAAGTGCCAATGAAATTTGCAAATTACGATCAAGCTCGTTTTGAAAAAGAGGGATTTCGTGTTGTGCCACCTGCTGCCGTCAGACAAGGGGCCTATATTGCTCGTAATACAGTTCTAATGCCTTCTTATGTCAATATTGGTGCTTATGTGGATGAAGGAAGTATGGTGGATACATGGGCAACCGTTGGTTCATGTGCGCAAATTGGTAAAAATGTCCATTTATCCGGTGGCGTTGGGATCGGTGGCGTATTAGAACCTTTACAAGCTAACCCAACCATTATTGAAGATAACTGCTTTATTGGAGCACGTTCTGAAATTGTTGAAGGTGTGATTGTTGAAGAAGGCTCTGTCATTTCAATGGGTGTTTATATTGGACAAAGTACCAAAATTTATGACAGAGAAACTGGCGAAATCCATTACGGTCGTGTTCCTGCTGGTTCAGTGGTGGTTTCTGGTAATCTACCTTCAAAAGATGGTCGTTACAGTTTGTACTGTGCTGTGATTGTAAAAAAAGTCGATGCTAAAACACGTGGAAAAGTGGGTATTAATGAATTGTTAAGAACTATCGACTAATATAATAACAGCGGATAGAATGAATTCTGTTCGCTGTATCTCATTCATCTTTCTATCTGGTGCCAATATATGTACGATAATTTAAAAAATTTAGGGATCCAACATCCTGAAGATATTGATCGCTATACCCTACGTCAAGAAGCTAACAACGATATTTTAAAAATTTATTTTCGCAAAGATAAAGGTGAATTCTTTGCAAAAAGTGTAAAATTTAAATATCCACGCCAACGTAAAACAATTTCTGATACTCAATCAGGACAAGGTTTTAAAGAAGTCAATGAAATCAACACTAACTTACGTTATGTGATTGAAGAATTAGATCAAATTTGCCAGCAAGATCAAGTGGAAGTGGATTTGAAACATAAAATCCTCGATGATTTACGTCACCTTGAGCACGTTGTTGCCAATAAAATTGCTGAAATTGAAGCCGATTTAGAAAAATTGACTCGTCGTTAATTAATTGTCTCAATTTTATAAGAAACACCGCTTATAACTATTCACAACTTAATAGTAAGCGGTGCTCTTTAATAAGATAGCCATGATCCATCAATTTATTGCTCAAGTAACCGATTAATTTAATTCAATAATGTAGCCCAGTTTTCCAGCCAATTTATAGCAAATACTTCTGGCTCGGCAATATCCATACTGTCTATTTTTAATATTTCACCAATACGCTTTGCTTGATGCTCTTGTAATAACGCTTCAAATTGCATACCTGCACCACAAAAATTATCGTAACTGCTATCACCTAACGCAATTAGGCCATAATGTAAATTAGGTTGATAACCAACATTATCTCGTAGCTCATAAAATAAAGGTGCTATTGTATCGGGTAAATCGCCTTGGCCGGTTGTAGAGCTTATCACCAGTACTGTTGAATATTTTTGCCAATCGGCAAGTGTACCTTCTTCATAGATATTAGCTTGATGTTTATGCTCAAGCAAAATGCGCTGCGCTTCTTCAGCAACCGCCAATGCATTGCCATAAACAGTACCAACAAAAATGCCGATTTTAGCCATAATGTCCCCTATTTCATTTATCTATAATCATAGTAAATCGCATACTATATTATTGATATACAATTTATGCTCTATATTTCTTCTCTCTTTCTCTCTACAATAAATGATCTATCTACAATAAATGATTTATAAATTTTATTCCATTCTGTGCGCTCTTTAGAGAATCGCCAAAAAATATCATTTCTAGGCATTGATTCATTTATTATTTTTGCTACTAATTTGCAAGTCCAGTCAGGTACATAATTATTTTTAAAATCTAGAGATTCAAGCAAAAGGAATAAATTCCTA
>NZ_CAWQOK010000051.1:0-4655 GCF_963896075.1 Proteus sp. G4415 | reverse complement strand
AACGCCGTAGCGCCGATGGTAGTGTGGGGTCTCCCCATGTGAGAGTAGGGAACTGCCAAGCATCAATATTTAGGCTGTGTCAGCCGGTGACAATAAGCCACTAGTGCTGATATGGCTCAGTTGGTAGAGCACACCCTTGGTAAGGGTGAGGTCCCCAGTTCGAATCTGGGTATCAGCACCATAAAAAATTATTGATAACTACATAAACAGATAGTTATATACAGAATTTGCTTAGCGGCCATAGCGCGGTGGTCCCACCTGATCCCATGCCGAACTCAGAAGTGAAACGCCGTAGCGCCGATGGTAGTGTGGGGTCTCCCCATGTGAGAGTAGGGAACTGCTAAGCATTAAATAAGACGAGAAAGCCAATCCAATGGGTTGGCTTTTTTGCATTTTTTTTTCTTTATTCTTAATGATCATCACACCTAGAATATTACAGGTATCTTTTTAACTTACTCTTATTACCTACCAACAGCTCACTCGCGCTATCCTCACAGCAGGTTGACTGCTAAACTAAGCTATCAGCTAAATGAGGTCGACTTTCATGAATGAACCTATTTCATTGCAATCATTTAATACATTTGGTTTGAAAGCCAATGCTCGTCATATAGAAACGGCAAAGAATACAGATGAACTCTGTCGGTACTGGCAAAATGCTCAAGACCAAAAACTGCCTATTCTTATTTTAGGCGGAGGGAGTAATGTTTTATTCATTGAAGATTTTAACGGTACGGTGATTAGAAACTGTATTTCTGGCATTGAAATTACAGAAGATGAGCAACAATGGCATATTCATGTTGGGGCAGGTGAAAATTGGCATAACCTTATAAAGAGCTTAATTGAAAAGCATATTTATGGGTTAGAAAATCTCGCTTTAATCCCTGGTAATGTTGGGTCTGCTCCCATACAAAATATTGGTGCTTATGGTAAAGAATTAAAAGACGTTTGCGCCTATGTTGATATTGTTGAGTTAAGCACTGGTAAAGTCACGCGTTTAACAAATGAAGAGTGCCAATTTGGCTATCGCGACAGTATTTTTAAACATCACTATCAGCAAGGTTATGCAATTATTGCGGTTGGTTTAGTGCTGAATAAACATTGGGAACCTATTTTGACCTATGGTGATTTAGCTAAATTATCACCAGAAACAGTCACACCACAGATAGTATTCGAATCTGTATGCGGTATGAGGACAAGTAAATTGCCGGATCCTGCTCTTACAGGTAATGCGGGTAGTTTTTTTAAAAATCCTATTGTTGATATAAAACTTGCACAACGCTTAAAAAGTAAATATCCATTTTGCCCTCAATATGTACAACATAATGGTGTAAAACTTGCTGCAGGCTGGCTTATTGATCAATGTGGTTTGAAAGGTTATCAGAGCGGTGGCGCTGCTGTGCATACAAAACAGGCATTGGTATTAATTAATAAAGAAGGCAAGGCAAGTGGGCGCGATATTGTTAATTTAGCAAGTTATATTCGCCAAAAGGTATTTGAACGTTTTGGAGTGCAATTAGAGCCGGAAGTGCGTTTTATTGGACGGCATGGCGAGATTAACGCGGTGGATGCTATTTCATGAAAGAGACATCAACTCCTCTATTACTCATCAATATCCTTGCTGATGGAGAGATCCATTCAGGAGAACAATTAGGCGAAAGTTTGGGGATGACACGGGCAGGGATTAATAAGCATATCAAGACATTGCGTAGCTGGGGTATCGACATTCATACAGTGGCAGGTCAGGGTTATCAGCTAGATGCACCGATGAACCTGCTAAACAGTGAACGTGTCAATCGAGGCATTCAAGGTGCACCAGCTCGTGTGATACCGGTTATTGATTCAACTAACCAGTATATGATACAGCGTATTAGTGAATTAACCTCCGGTGATGTTTGTATTGCTGAATATCAATCTGCAGGGCGTGGGCGTAGAGGGCGGCAATGGATCTCTCCTTTTGGTCGTAATCTATATCTCAGTATGTATTGGAAATTGGATCAAGGGCCTGCTGCAGCAATCGGGCTAAGTTTAGTTGTTGGTGTGATCCTTGCGGAAGTTTTACAGCAATTTGGTGCGAATGGTGTCAAAGTTAAATGGCCAAACGATCTTTACTTAAATGATAAAAAATTATCTGGGATCTTGGTTGAATTAACGGGAAAAACAGGTGATGTTGCGCATATTGTTACTGGCATTGGTATTAATATCGCCATGAGTAACAATCAAAAAGATGCAATAAACCAACAATGGATTAATTTAGAGCAGGTAGGGATAAAAATAGATAGGAATCAGTTGGCTTGTGAAATCACCAATGCGCTAAGAAAAGCATTTGTACAATTTGAAAAACAGGGGTTATCTGCTTTTATTGAACGTTGGAAAAGTTTAGATAATTTTATTGATAGGCGTGTTAAATTAATTATTGGTGACAAAGAGATCTTTGGTATCGCTAAAGGTATTAATGAGCAAGGGGCGTTACTTTTAGAACAAAATAATAAAATAGTACCCTATATTGGTGGTGAGATCTCGCTACGAAGTGCACCATAATTGGTTTATTTTGTTGCGATTTTCATATTAAAATATGCTCTCTAAAATAGGTAAAGAGAGCATATTTAAATTTAATCCACCTATTTATAGGGTGAGAATTGATAATTTATCTATTCTCTAAATAGGTAAGATTTATTTACGTAACCTAACACTTTTAACCGAATGGTTATCACCCTTAGTCATAATCAAACTGGCTCTTTCACGGGTTGGTAAAATATTTTGCTTTAGGTTTAAGCCATTAATTTCTTGCCAAATGGAAGACGCGATCTCAATAGATTCTTCGCGACTCAGCTTGGAATAATTATTGAAATAGGATTCGGGATCGGTAAATGCCCCTTCACGGAATTTTAAAAATCGGCTGATATACCAGTGTTTCAATAATGCTTCATCTGCATCAACATAAATGGAAAAGTCGACATAATCTGATACAAAAACATTATGTGGATCATGAGGGTAGTCTTGATTACTCTGTAATACATTGAGTCCTTCAAGGATCAAAATATCGGGTTGCTCAATGACCTGTTTTTTGTCTGGAATAATGTCATACACTAAATGAGAATAGACAGGTGCAGTCACTTGCTTTTTGCCCGATTTAATATCAGAGACAAAAGAGACAAGACTATGCATATCATAGGATTCAGGAAACCCTTTTTTCTTCATTATTCCGCGTTTTTTTAATTCCGCATTAGGTAATAAAAATCCATCAGTGGTAATCAAATCCACTTTCCGATGTTCAGGCCAACGAGTTAGCAAAGCTTGAAGTAAACGGGCAGTCGTACTTTTACCCACCGCTACGCTACCTGCTATACCAATGATATAAGGAATTTTGGCGTTATTTGTGCCTAGAAACTGTTCTAAGACAGCCTGACGACGTAAATTTGAACTGATATAGAAATTTAACAACCTTGATAATGGAAGATAAATTTCAATGACATCATCAATTGAGATTTCTTCATTAATGCCTTTAAGGTCGGCAATTTCTGTTTCTGTTAATGTTAAGGGAACCGAATTCCTTAACGTAGCCCACTGCTTTCTATCAAATTCTAAATAAGGGGTTGTAAAGCGTTCTTTGTTATTCATAAGCCAACATCTGCCTAGTATTCGCAGGTTGGACAGGCTGTTTAAAACACCCGTATCCGATAAAAAATAAACAGCATCATAACGAGTGATGTGGCAGAGGCGTAGAGATTTTTTACTTTTTTTCTGCTTTTTTTGACGCGAACTGAATAAATTTGTAAAAAAAGTACAAAAAATAGTCATAAAAAATAAAAATAAGCGTAGAATAAAAGCGTAAAAATAATTCTTTTAGGTGAATTTTACTGTTTAGTGATAAATCTAGGATTGTAGAGAGAATATTGCGTTGGATTTTCTTTGATTTTTTTGCTGTCATTTTGGTCGTTTTTTTCCTAAAAAATCAACAATACATACAAAAATGAACAAAATCTAAGCAAAAGAACAAATATCGCAATTTTTTTGTTGCATCATGACGAAAGTCCTCCTAGAATGCGCACCACTTAGCCGGCATAGCTCAGTTGGTAGAGCAACTGACTTGTAATCAGTAGGTCCCGAGTTCGACTCTTGGTGCCGGCACCATTTAAAATTTAGATTTGGTGGGATACCCAAGCGGCCAAAGGGAGCAGACTGTAAATCTGCCGTCACAGACTTCGAAGGTTCGAATCCTTCTCCCACCACCATTAATTCCTTACTTAAGTGTTTTCAAATTGTGAACACTTGAGTAGAATACAAAGCTGATTTTAAGTCAGGTAGCCGAGTTCTGCGGGCATCGTATAATGGCTATTACCTCAGCCTTCCAAGCTGATGATGCGGGTTCGATTCCCGCTGCCCGCTCCAGATGTGCTGATATAGCTCAGTTGGTAGAGCGCACCCTTGGTAAGGGTGAGGTCGGCAGTTCGAATCTGCCTATCAGCACCACTCCCCAATGTTCTTGCCTTCCTGATTAAAAATCTTAACAAGCATAGCTAATCGCTAGTTTAATTACTGCTTGGTTGATGTGGTGTAACCACCGATTCCGTGTCTTAGAGGGACAATTTAAATGTCTAAAGAAAAATTTGAACGTTCAAAACCGCACGTTAACGTTGGTACTATCGGCCACGTTG
>NZ_CAWQOK010000050.1:0-18621 GCF_963896075.1 Proteus sp. G4415 | reverse complement strand
CCTGATGCACGTCCATTTGGTCTTTGTCACAAAATACCGGCGAAAAATATTTGATCAGGATGCAATTGAAAAATTGCGAGGCTACTTTGCCAGTGTTTGTGCTGATTTTGATGTTGAACTGGTTGAAATGGATGGGGAACGGGATCACGTTCATTTATTGATTAATTACCCGCCAAAACTGGCGATATCTAATCTGGTTAACAGCCTTAAAGGGGTATCGAGTCGATTACTTCGACGTGATCGTCCTGATATTGCCCAACGTGATTACTACAAGGGGGTTCTTTGGTCGCCGAGTTATTTCGCGGGGAGTTGTGGTGGCGCACCAATATCCATTATCCGCCAGTACATTGAGCAACAGGAAACACCGAGTTAGTTAAAAAACCGCGCCTTATATCCCCGGCCTGAAGGACGGGGTTTTACGGTGCTTTGGATAAAAATGATATAAACAGCCAGAACGACTTATTATGTAAAAAAACCCGAGCCTAAGCTCGGGTTTTTGGTGTAAAACAGCTAGCTGATGAATTACATCATGCCGCCCATTCCACCCATGCCGCCCATTCCACCAGCAGCACCTAAATCCATTTTTTCGTCTTTAGGTAAATCTGTCACCATAGCTTCAGTGGTGATCATCAGACCTGCGATAGAAGCTGCGAATTGCAGAGCAGAACGAGTCACTTTAGTTGGATCTAAGATACCCATTTCAATCATATCGCCATAAGCTTCTGTTGCAGCGTTATAACCGTAGTTACCTTGGCCTGCTTTCACATCGTTAACTACCACAGAAGGCTCTTCACCTGCGTTAGCAACGATTTGACGCATTGGCGCTTCCATTGCACGTAGTGCAACACGGATACCAACCGTTTGTTCTTCGTTATCACCTGTCATTTCACGCAGCGCATTAGCAACGCGAACAAGTGCAGTACCACCACCAGCAACAACGCCTTCTTCAACTGCTGCGCGAGTTGCATGCAGAGCATCATCAACACGAGCACGTTTTTCTTTCATTTCAACTTCAGTTGCCGCACCGACTTTAATTACCGCAACACCGCCAGCTAATTTAGCCACACGCTCTTGCAGTTTTTCACGATCGTAATCTGAAGTTGCATCTTCGATTTGTTGACGAATTTGAGCAACACGGCCACTGATAGCCTCTTGTTCACCCAGACCATCGATGATGGTTGTCGTATCTTTGTTGATAACAACACGTTTCGCTTGGCCTAAATCTTCCAGCGTTGCTTTTTCTAACTCCATACCGATTTCTTCAGAAATCACAGTACCATTAGTTAGAATAGCGATATCTTGTAACATTGCTTTACGGCGATCACCAAAACCTGGTGCTTTAACCGCAGCAACTTTCACGATACCACGCATGTTGTTGACGACTAATGTTGCCAGTGCTTCACCTTCAACATCTTCTGCAATGATCAGCAGAGGTTTGTTTGCTTTAGCAACACCTTCTAAAACAGGAAGTAATTCACGGATATTAGAGACTTTTTTATCAACTAATAGGATGAATGGATTTTCTAACTCAGCTGTACCTGTTTCTGGTTTGTTGATGAAGTAAGGAGACAGGTAACCGCGGTCAAACTGCATACCTTCAACAACATCCAGCTCATCTTCTAAGCCAGTACCTTCTTCTACAGTGATGACACCTTCTTTACCCACTTTTTCCATTGCTTGAGCAATCAGAGTACCAACGGTTTCATCAGAGTTAGCAGAAATAGTACCTACTTGAGCAATAGCTTTAGTATCTGAACATGGAACAGACAGTTTTTTCAGTTCTTCTACTGCGCCCACAACGGCTTTATCGATACCGCGTTTCAGATCCATAGGGTTCATGCCAGCGGCAACTGCTTTTAAGCCTTCGGCGATAATTGCTTGTGCTAACACTGTTGCAGTTGTAGTACCGTCACCTGCCGCATCATTAGCTTTAGAAGCAACTTCTTTCACCATCTGAGCACCCATATTCTCGAATTTATCTTCTAATTCGATTTCACGGGCAACAGAAACACCGTCTTTAGTGATAACAGGTGCACCGAAAGATTTATCTAAAACAACGTTACGACCTTTAGGGCCTAAAGTTACTTTAACTGCATCTGCAAGAACATTAACACCACGTAACATTTTATTACGAGCGTCTATACCGAATTTGACGTCTTTAGCTGCCATCGTATATTTCCTTTGAATTCGTTCAGTTTAAGAAGATCTTAAAAGAGAAAAATTATGCTTCTACAATTGCTAAAATGTCGCTTTCAGACATGATAAGCACGTCTTCGTTATCAATTTTTTCTGATTTAACACCATAACCATCGTTAAAAATTACGATATCGCCAACTTTAACATCGAGTGGTTTGACTTCACCGTTTTCCATAATACGGCCGTTACCAACTGCTAAGATTTCGCCACGAGTTGATTTACCCGCTGCAGAGCCAGTCAGTACGATACCACCTGCTGATTTAGCTTCGACTTCTTTACGTTTAACAATAACACGGTCATGTAATGGACGAATCTTCATTAATAGATCTCCTATAAAAAAGTCCATATCAGGATTAAGGTTGATACCAGTGCCTAAGATGAACCAGTACCATGACGATACAAGTGGGGGCATCCAATAAAACTTCAAGGGGGAGAAAAGTGTTTTTTTTCAAAAAATCCCCTTTTTAGATGATTATGCTTATAGTTAATTATTTTTTATCAGAAAAATGGTCATTATCCTGATGTTCATCCTTATTATTCAGTTGCTTACTAGGTGAATCTTCTTTACGTTGATATTCACCTTCAAAAGTACTCCCACCTTGATGGGAAGAAAAGCCATTTCCACCCTGTCCGGGGGTATAAATTTTGATACGCGTAATCAGTTTTGTTACCAATAGCGCTTGTAATGGGGGTAACAATAAAAGTAAGCCGAGGAAATCAGTAAAGAAGCCAGGGATCAATAACAAAATCCCTGCCAACACCAACGAAACGCTTTTCACCATTTCAGCCGCAGGCACTTCTCCCATGGCTAATTTTTGTTGCATTGAAGCAATATTTTTCACACCTTGATTTTTGACCAAAGAGATCCCGACACAAGAAGTCAGTACCACTAGGAATAGGGTTGTAAGAACGCCAATTGAAGAGGCAACATGCACAAAAATCACAGCTTCTATATAAATAAGAAGGCAGATAACAATTAATGGGAGCCAACGCACTTGGTTCTCCTTTTATAAAAAAGATTCATATTATTAATAGAAAGGAGTGTGAACCACCTCTAAGCTAACAGCTTATACACTCGCTTTTTCTTAGTTTATCTACATAATAATGGGGAGCCTAATCCTCCTTTTCAAGGGAGCATAAAAAGAGAAGTAGAACTGTAAAATCCATGAGATAGATCACAAAAAGAAAATAATTCAGCGTTATTTACTTATAAAGTGATCCAGCTTAAAGGTATTTGCTTACAACCCGAATATGATCGTGTCAGTACCAAGCAAAACGGTAAGTTATATTACATTATTAACCGTTAACGATATATTTTATTAACAAGCGCATAACTAGACAGTTAAAATTTTAATAAGAAGGTTCTCATGTCAAATAAAACTCGTATCGAAGAAGACCTGTTAGGTAAAAGAGAAGTTCCTGCTGATGCTTACTACGGCGTCCACACTTTACGTGCAATTGAAAACTTCTACATCAGTGATCGTACAATCAATGATGTTCCAGAATTCATCCGCGGTATGGTCATGGTGAAAAAAGCCGCTGCATTAGCAAACAAAGAGCTTCACACTATTCCTCGCGAAATCGCTGATACGATTATCAAAGCCTGTGATGTTGTTTTAGAAACAGGCAAACACATGGATCAATTCCCAGTTGATGTATTCCAAGGTGGTGCTGGTACTTCATTAAACATGAATACTAACGAAGTTATCGCAAACATCGGTTTGGAATTAATGGGTCATCAAAAAGGTGAATATCAATATCTGAACCCTAACGATCACGTGAATAAGAGCCAATCAACAAACGACGCTTATCCTTGTGGTTTCCGTATCGCAGTTTATAACTCTGTTATTAAATTAACTGAGTCTATTGAGCTACTGAAAGCAGGTTTTGATAGAAAAGCAACTGAATTTGAAGACATCCTGAAAATGGGTCGTACTCAATTACAAGATGCTGTACCAATGACTTTAGGCCAAGAATTCCACGCTTTCTCAGTATTAATGAAAGAAGAAATCAAAAACCTAAAACGTACTGCTGAATTACTGTTAGAAATGAACTTAGGTGCAACTGCTATCGGTACTGGTTTAAATACTGCACCTGGCTACCAAAAATTAGCTGTTGAAAAATTAGCAGAAGTAACTGGTTTACCTTGCGTTCCAGCTGAAGACTTAATCGAAGCAACCTCTGACTGTGGTGCTTACGTGATGGTTCACGCTGCATTAAAACGTCTAGCAGTGAAAATGTCTAAAATCTGTAATGACTTACGTTTACTTTCTTCTGGTCCTCGTGCCGGCCTGAAAGAAATTAACCTGCCAGAATTACAAGCAGGTTCTTCAATCATGCCAGCTAAAGTAAACCCAGTTATCCCAGAAGTTGTGAACCAAGCTTGCTTTAAAGTTATCGGTAATGATACTTGCGTCACCATGGCAGCTGAAGCAGGTCAATTACAATTAAACGTAATGGAACCGGCTATTGGTCAAGCAATGTTTGAATCAATTTCTCTATTAAGCAACGCTTGCCGTAACTTAGTTGAAAAATGTGTTGATGGTATCACTGCTAATAAAGAAATCTGTGAACACTTCGTATTTAGCTCAATCGGTATCGTAACTTATCTAAACCCATTCATCGGTCACCACAACGGCGACATCGTTGGTAAAATTTGTGCAGAAACAGGTAAGAGCGTACGTGAAGTGGTATTAGAACGTGGCTTATTAACTGAAGAACAACTGGATGATATCTTCTCTGTTGAGAACCTAAAACACCCGGCTTACAAAGCAAAACGCTTCGATGATTAATATTTATGTTTCATAACATAATCATGTTAAACATAAGAATGAGCTCTTAAAAATACAAGGCACGGACTCTTTAAGAGACGTGCCTTTTTACTTGATTGTAAAAACAAAAATTTAACTTATCTTTCTCATTTTTTTAATTATCTCAAGGAGTAAACGCTATGTTAGCCGTAGAATTGATTATCGTTCTGCTGGCCATTTTCCTCGGTGCGAGACTAGGAGGAATTGGTATCGGGTTTGCCGGTGGTTTAGGGGTGTTAGTATTAGCCGCTATCGGTGTTAAACCAGGTACTATCCCTTTTGATGTGATCTCCATCATTATGGCTGTTATTGCCGCAATCTCTGCGATGCAGGTTGCTGGTGGTTTAGATTATTTAGTTGATCAAACAGAAAAACTATTAAGACGTAATCCTAAATACATCACAATACTTGCGCCAATTGTGACTTATTTATTAACTCTCTTTGCAGGTACAGGTAATATCTCTTTAGCTACATTACCCGTTATTGCTGAAGTTGCTAAAGAGCAAGGCATCAAACCTTGTCGCCCATTATCAACAGGTGTGGTTGCTGCGCAAATTGGTATTACAGCATCACCTATTTCTGCTGCGGTTGTTTATATGGCATCAGTCATGGAAAACCCTGCAATGGTCGGTGAAGGTAATACAGTAAGTTATATCACTCTGTTATCTATTTTATTACCAGCGACCTTCCTTGCTATTATTCTGATGTCATTCATCATCTCTTGGGTATTTAACTCAAAACTGTCTGATGATGCGATTTATCGTCAACGTTTAGAGCAAGGTCTAGTTGAATTACGTAATAGTAAAGAGCGTAGAGAAACATTACCGGGTGCTAAATCTTCTGTAATGCTATTCTTACTTGGTGTTATTTGTGTGGTCACTTATGCCATTATCAATAGCCCAAGTTTAGGCATTGTAAAAGAGCCGTTAATGAACACCACTAACGCTATCCTTATCATTATGCTGAGTGTGGCAACCCTTATCACTGTTTTCTGTAAAGTTAAAACAGATAACATCTTAAACTCAAGTACATTTAAAGCAGGTATGAGTGCATGTATTTGTATTCTGGGTGTTGCTTGGTTAGGTGATACTTTCGTTTCAAGTAATATCGATTGGATCAAACTGACTGCCGGTGATTTAATCACAGGTCATCCTTGGTTATTAGCGGTTATTTTCTTCTTCTGCTCTGCCTTATTATATTCACAAGCGGCAACAGCAAAAGCGTTAATGCCAATGGCTTTAGCTTTAGGTGTTTCTCCATTAACAGCGATTGCATCATTCTCAGCAGTTTCTGGTCTATTTATTCTACCAACTTACCCAACACTGGTTGCTGCTGTTCAAATGGATGATACGGGTACAACTCGTATTGGTAAATTAGTCTTTAACCATCCATTCTTTATTCCTGGTACTATCGGTGTGATATTAGCGGTCGGATTTGGTTTCCTCTTCGGCGGTATGATTTTGTAGTTTAAAACCAATATTTAAAAAGACATTGCAAAAAGCTTTACTTTTTAACTAGATATAAAAATAAGTCCCCTCACCCAAATGGATGAGGGGATTTCATTTTGACACTACCCCACTCGCGGCTGTTACTTTCATTTCTGATTAAAATCTGTTAATTATGGTGCTCTTGCGACACTATGATTTAAGGAGATTTCCGTGCAACGTGAAGCATTATTAGACCACGTACTTATCCAATTAGAGCAACATGGGCTTGCCGCTACGTTGCCTGAGTTATTGCAGGGATTTGATATTACTGAATCTGAACTCCAACCTTTTTGGCCTGATAAAGACGCGTTAATTTTTGATTGTCTACGCCATCATGGACAGCAAATTGATATTTGGCAACGTCAAGTGATATTAGATGAAACGCTGACCACAGAGCAAAAATTACTAGCACGTTACGATCAGCTGGCTATGCGCTTAGAAAAAAATCGTTTTCCAGGCTGTTTGTTTGTTGCTGCTTGTAGTGCTTATCCTGATGAGCATTCACAAATCCATCAGTTAAGCCAGCGCCAAAAGCAAAGCTCATTTGAATACTCTAGAATGCTACTACGCAAGCTTGATCTTGAAGATAGTGAGTTAGTTGCTAAACAAATGGAACTCATCTTAGAAGGCTGTTTAAGTCGCTTAATGGTCAATCGTCGTGCTGACGATATCACGACAGCAAAACTATTAGCTCAAGATATTCTTAAAATCGCCCAATGTCGTAAAAATGGTGCGCTAAGCTGATTGCATATCAATATTGCAATTAGAGTAATTGCTCATTTCGTTCTCTTATTCCATTACTCTCGATGAGAGGAAGAGCAAAGCGGTTAAGTGATAAGCAAAGGAAAAATATCTCTTTAAAAGATAAAAATGGACTATCTTTACTGATTGTTATTTAAGCATTTTTTATTAGAAAATCGCTTGTGCTGAAAAATCAGACTCAAATAGAATAAAAAGAGAGCAAACAAACTTATTTTTGCATTTTTTATTAAAAAGACGTTGACGCATCACGCTGAATACGGTTTAATGCGCCTCGTTGCCCGGATAGCTCAGTCGGTAGAGCAGGGGATTGAAAATCCCCGTGTCCTTGGTTCGATTCCGAGTCCGGGCACCATTTTAAAACTTGTTAATCAGCAATTTAAATAGCTGAGAGAACAACTAAGGGTTAGAAAAATATATTTTGATATTATCATCTTATATTGAAACTCTTAAATAAAACAGGCTTGTTTTGCAAGGCTGTTTTTTTTTATTTTTACTACTCTCTACCGCATTTACTTATATCGTAGTCAAATACTACTTCTAATATTCTCGCCCCATCAATTCCGCTTCAAGTATATCTCGCAAGTTATCAACACTTTCATCAATGTATTCTAATATCGATGTAATACTGGCATGCCCTAATAGCCTTTTCACAACATGCAGATTACGCTCTGGTGATTGCATCATAAGATAAAAATAGCGACATATTCCTCTACCAACTCCCTGAAGCACCCCCACCACCACTCGAACCACCGCCGCCACCGCTAGAAGAACTAGAAGAACTAGAAGAGCTGGATGAACTTGATGAACTTGATGAATAAGACGAACTCGAATAACCACCAGAGCCTGAATAACCACTACGTCTACGAATACGTTTTGAATATGGCAGTTGATTAAACGGTGAACCAAACGGACTAGCGACACAAATCGCTTTCCATTCTTTTCGTTGTTGCCGATAAATTGGAAATAACAGGTTGATAATACCAAATAAAACCACTAATACGATAAAATTACATAATAATGACAATATGACTATTATCACTAAAACAAAATTATCAATAATACCATCAAGAAAGACTTGTGTATAAAACATCGCCGCCGCAAAACAGAGTGTCATGGGGAAAAATAACGTTGAAAATGTAGGAAAATAGTACGAATATTGCAGATAATTTTTCAACTGTTTACGTTGCTTTATACTTAACTTACCTTTTTGGTCTGCTGGATTTTTCTTTTTTCTTCCTCTAGGCGCTAATAATTGATTAATTTTGGTTTTTATTTTTCGCGTCGAGAATATCAACTGAAACCAATAAACACCGCCTAATATTACCAAATAAATTAGGATAAAATGTGTGTGGAATATTTTAAGTGTATTAGTATTTATCTGTGAGTTAGTGAAACTTATTGGTTCATGATTAACGGCTTGAATAGCATTTTTAACCCCTTGTTCGATGCCTGCATAATAATTATTTGAACGAAAAAATGGCAACATTTCATTGCGAATAATTCGTCCTGCCAGTACATCAGTTAATGCTCCCTCATAGCCATACCCGACTTCAAAACGAACATTACGATCATTAATTGCCACCACGAGCAATAATCCATTATCTTTCCCTTTTCTGCCTATCTTCCATTGATTAAAAACACGAAAAGCAAAGGATTCGATGGTTTCTTTCCCTGTCGTTGGAACGATATAGACAACAAATTGTGATCCATCATTACGACTATTTTCGAAGTTAACCAATAAAGTATTTAACGCTTTGAATTGTTGTGCAGTCAATAAATTTGCACTATCAATCACTCTATCTGTTTTTAGTTGAGGAATATCATTCGCTGATGCACTCACTATCACGCTAAAGCTAAATAAGAACAATGAGAATAAGAATAAAACCTTACGTATCATGAGGCAAAGTCCACCACTGGTGTTACTTTTATTTCCTGTTCACTCTCAACAGTGAAATTGACTTTTTTATCATATCCCATAACGATAGCTATGAAGTTATAAGGAAACTGTCTAATCTGAGTATTATAATGACGAACTGCCTCGATATATCGCCCTCTAGCAACAGAGATACGATTTTCGGCTCCCTCTAATTGCACCATCAGATCTTGATATAATGTGTTAGCTTTCAAGTCAGGATATCTTTCTGAAATAGCTAAAAGACGTGATAAAGATTTTCCCAAATCATCCTGTGCTTTTTGATAACTGGTAGCAAGTGTAGAATTTTCAAATAAACGCGTATTGACATTAATTTGTCCAACAGACGCTCTTGCCTTTACAACATCTTGTAATACTTGGCTTTCATAATTTGAGTACCCTTTAACTGTATTGACTAGATTAGGGATCAAATCTAAACGACGTTGATATTGATTTAATAATTCTGATGCCGCCGCAGTAACTAACTCGTCATTCTTCTGGATTTTATTATAAGAATTAATCAATACAACAAAAATAATGATAAGAAGCAAAACCAAACCAACGACTAACTTACGCATAAAATATCCTTTTATTGGTGAGCTTTTAGTTCTATGACAGCAATAAATTTATCATTTTTATCAACTAAAAAAAATCATTTAATATTATTACCCATTTTTTATTGTGGTTACTATTTTTAGTCGATCTTTTCTTCAGTATTTTTCAACAATACTCCTATCTTCTTAATGAAATAGAATATTCACTCAATATATTTATTTTTTGCACAACAAAATAATTATTACCTTAAGATAAGGTATTTCCATCAGAGTAAAATCACTTTTATCTTTTTTAAAGAATGATCTGATTTTCTAATACAGAAGAATTAATACTATCTCATTGCTATCTCAGTCATTTATCTTAACTACCAATGAACATAAAAATAAATTAAGATAGACAAAATGTGTTCTCAACCACATGTTTTTGCAACCATTTAACATAGTATTATTAGTATTAACCTAAAAGAGACACGCTCATCTCGTTAATTTAAGAGAACGCTTTATGAACCTTTTTTTCCAAAATAGCTTAGCCTTTCCTAGCATTATCTTTAGTGCCTTACTTATTATTATCCTCTTTTATTGGCTATGTGCTGCTTTTGGACTATTAGATATCGATTTATTTAATATCGATAGCGAATTAGATGTCGATGCGACGGGCCTTGCGGGTTGGCTAACTAAATTAGGGCTTGCCGGCATTCCGGTAACCATTATATTAACCTTCTTCACTTTGTTCGGCTGGTTTATTAGTTACTTTTGCGTACATTGGTTTATTCGTTTTATTGAAACAGATTTATTGCGTTATGTTATCGGCTTTATTGCTTTTATTATCATCAGCTTTGTTTCTCTTAATTTAACAGCGCTATGCTTAAAACCAATCCGCAATAAGCTCATTTCTCGTAGCAAACCTAAATCAGTTCACCAACTAGTAGGAAAATTTGCTGTAGTACGCTCCGAATATGTCACAGAAAATAAAGGTGAAGCCCTATTAGAAGATGGTGGTGCCGGTTTAATTTTACAGATCAGAGCGCCAGCAACAGAAAATATTAAACGAGGGGATAGCGTAATTATTATTAGTTATGACGCGCCTACTCATAGTTATCAAGTCGTAACGGAAGATGAATTTCACCGCTAATGATAAATTCGGTGAAAGGAAAATAAGTTAACAGACACATTAAGATTAAAAATGACGACATCGTCTGAACCTATGGAGAAAAATGTATGGATTTGGCTTTCGTTATGCCTTTCTTAACAATTATTGGCTGTGTGATCTTAGTTATTTTAGGACTCTTTGGTTTATTCAAAGCGTTTTATATTAAGGTTCCACAAGGTACAGCATTAATTGTTAACGACATGACATCACAACCTAAAGTTCATTTTACTGGGGCTTTAGTTTATCCGGTTATCTACAAAAAAGAGTTTATGCGTATTTCGCTTTTAACCTTAGAAGTCGATCGCCGTGGTAAAGATGGATTAATTTGCCAAGATAATTTACGTGCAGATATTACTGTCGCCTTCTACCTGCGTGTTAATGAAACGACGGAAGATGTATTAAAAGTCGCTAAAGCGATTGGTGTAGATAGAGCATCAGATCATCAAGCCGTGAGTACATTATTTAGTGCTAAATTCTCTGAAGCCTTAAAAACCGTCGGCAAACAATTTGAGTTATCGAAATTATTTGAAGATAGACAAAATTTCCGTGATCGTATTGTTGATGTGATTGGTAAAGATCTCAATGGTTATGCGTTAGAAGATGTGGCCATCGACTATTTAGAGCAGACCCCTAAATCAGCCCTTGATCCAAATAATATTTTTGATTCAGAAGGTATTCGCAAAATTACCGAAATTACTGCAATACATAATATCGAAACGAATCAAAAAGAGCGTGACCAAGAGTTAGCGATTCAAAAGAAAAATGTTGAAACTCGCGAAGCAAGTCTGGCTTTAGAGCGCCAACAAGCAGATGCAGAAGCTCGCCAACAGCGTGAAATTGATAATATCCGTGCCCGTGAAAGTTCAGAAACCTTACGAGTACAAGAAGAAGAGCGTCTAAAAGCAGAGCAAGCTCGTATTCAAACTCAGCAAGAAATTGAAATACGAGAAGAAAACCGTATGCGTGAAGTCGAAGTCGCGCAACAAAACCGCACCAGAGCGGTAGCTATCGAGCAAGAGCGTGTTAATCGTGCCCGTGAATTAGAAATTGTCGCTCGTGAGCGAGAAGTTGAACTACAACGTATTGAAAAAGAAAAAGCGTTAGAAGAAGAGCGCAAAAATATTTCAAATGTGATCCGCGAGCGTGTTGCTGTTGAAAAAACGGTCGCACAAGAAGAAGAGCGAATTAAAGAAGTACGTGAAGTCTCAGAAGCTGAGCGTATGCGCCAAGTGACGGTGATTAATGCGCAAGCTGAAGCCGAAGAATCTTTAGTACGCCAAGTGAAAAAAGCCGAAGCGGATGAATCAAGTGCGAAACATAAAGCTGAAGAAATCAGCACCATGGCAAAAGCAGAATTAGAAGCCTCTGTGAAACAAGCTGAAGCGAAAAAACGCTTAGCTGAAGGGATCGAGGCTGAACACGCAGCATTAGGCCTTGCCGAAGCACGTGTTCGTCAAGCAACTGCCGAAGCAGAAGAAAAAGAAGGTTTAGTACAAGCCAATATCACAGCGGAACAGCTGTTGGCACAAGCGCGTGGCTTGAAAGAAAAAGGCTTAAGCGAAGCGCAAGTCATGGAAGCAAAAGCACAAGCGCAACAACAACAAGGTTTTGCTGAAGCGAAAATTCTTGAAGAGAAATTAGCAGCTCAAGCTCGCGGTGAAGAGCAACAAGCGAATGCCAAAGAAAAACTGGGTCTTGCTGATGCGAAAATTCTTGAAGAAAAACTGGCTGCTCAAGCGCGTGGTGAAGGTCAATTAGGTTCAGCACAAGCAGAAGTGATCCGCCAACGTCTGAAAGCAGAAGCTGACGGTTTAACAGATAAATTCAAGTCAATGGATCACCTCAGTGATACTGCTCGTGCTCATGAAGAGTTCCGTATGCGCCTTGAAAAACAATTTGAACAAGCCATGGCTTCTATTGAAGCAAATAAAGAGATTGCCCGTGAGCAAGCAGATGTATTAGCAGCTGCACTGAGCAAAACGAATATTGAAATTGTCGGTGGTGATGGCAACTTCTTTAATACCTTCTCTAAAGCACTGAGCTTAGGTAAAGCGGTTGATGGTTTTATGGATAAAAGTAGCTTTGCCAAAGAGAACGTTGAGAAATTGATTAATCGTACTCAACAAGATAAAAATTTAGATGTTGCTTCACTGCTAAAAAATCCAGAAGTTCAAGAATTAATTAATGGATTTATGGCGACTAAAGGTGCGGGTCAACTGATCAAAGAAGTCACAGCAAAATCAGACACCCCAAAAGAAGATTAATATCGCTCTAAAAGGAGAGGAAAAGACATAGAGAAATTCTCTATGTCTTTTCGATTGTTTCTATCGTTTAAGCCAAGGAAATCCGTTATACCATGTCTGATATTCATGATACGAATCGCGAACAGGAAATACTTGATAGCGCTGTTGCACAAGGTGGCGCATATGAAATATTGCGTAAACGCCTTACCGAGCAAGGTCAGCAGTTACATGTAAAAGCCACTGAACTCAATCAGCATCGATTAGCTGAATTTGGTCAAAGCCAAATGGATATCATTGGCCGTATTCGTATTCGAACAGAGAATAATTGCCAAGCAAGAGATATTGTTCGCGTTGGTGAATGGTTACTATTTGGTTATAACGTTTTCCTCGGTTTAAAACGAGAAACGCACCTTGAAGATGTTTTTTCACTTTATCGCTTAATTGATAATAATGGCGAGTTTGATGTTGAAGCGGTTGCTTATGAAGGCACTTTTTTAAATGATAATCGCTTTATCCAAGATTTTACCGAGCTATACACTTACTATAAAAATACGCAACTACTACAGCTAGTTGAGCGTGATGGTAAATTACTCGCTAGTTTTCAAATTGGCGATCGTATTACCGATGTACGCGTCTTCCGTTGGTCGATATCCAGTGACAAACAACGTATTGAATATATTGATAATCGTGGCGAACGCGATATAGCACTCCCCCCTGCTTACGATTTTGATTGGATAAAAACACAACGTGAAGATACGGTAAATGGGCGTTTTCCTCATATCAACATTTTAGATACAGTCTTTGTAGAAACCACCGGTGGCGATTTGACTGTCAAATGTGAAAACAATACCGAAGATGGTTTAGGAATTTATCGTGAAGCGGTCTTAGATAAAAACCAGTCCCTTGATGATGCACAAATTGAATATGCACAAACTGGCAGTTTAATTTTATTAAAAGTGCTTCCTTACCGCGAAGAGAATTGGCGTTATTTAGTCTATAACACACTAACACAAAGTGTTCAGCGTATTGATGCCATTGGGCAAGCTTGTGTGCAACTTCCGGAAGATCACGGTATCATTTTTCCCGGCGGCTACTATCTACAAAATGGCGATTACAAAACCTTTGATCAACCAATGGAAGGTATGTATTTTCGTCGTTTGCGTCGTTCACCTAACGGTGAAGATGTGCTGTATGTCTTCTATTCACCGACACAAGGTCGTCTCGCGCTATTTAATTACAATATGATTGAGCGTAAATTGGCGACACCATTGGTCGGTCATGGCTATGCCATGCTAGAAGATGGCAAAATGGTGCTATTTGAAGGGGAAGGCGAAGAAGCTACCCGTGTTCACCCGATGCAAGTTTGGCAAACGCCCTTCTATTCTGAAGAATTTGCCGATAAACAACCGCCACGAAACGGCTTTTATGGGCGTATTGGTAATGCCGATTTAGTTCGCGGGATCTCAGAAATTTTACATGTCGCCAAAGAAATTGAAGGTAGCCAAGTTTCCATCGCTCGTTATGAGCAACTTAGCCAACAACCAAAAAGCTTATTAGATCTCTATTACTGGTTTAATGATGAACACTGTCTAGGTATTGGCCCCTTACTAAAAGAGATCGCTCAAACAAGTGAATTAGTGCTTGATGAATATGAAAAAGTCGAAAGTATTCGTCAACAATCAGCGAAATCAATGCAAGAAGCGATCAACCGTCAGAAATCTCTGTTATCACTGACACTGCCTGATAGTTGGACCGATATTCAACAATTTGTTGATAGTTTAAATTCGCTCAATACACACCATGGACACCTTATTTCTTTGCGTGAATTCCGTTATATGGATTTAACGCAATTAAATAAAATGGAAACGGAAATAACCGAGGCACAGCAACGTGTTTCGCAAGCCACAGCCCAATTTCTTGCCAGCGACAAAGCGCTACAGCCTTTTAAAACACAGCTTACTACTTTTGAACAACAGATAGAAAAAGCACAAAACAGTGCTCAGCTTGATGTACCAATGAATGAGATGGCGCAGATGTCAGAAGATTTAGACATGCTGTCAAATCTGATGGCATCACTTACCTTTGAGGATGTGACGCAACAAACACAGATTATTGATGCCATCTCCCAAATTTATGCACAACTCAATCAATCACGAGCTCGCTTACAGCAAAAAAGAAAATCACAAAGTAGCGTAGAAACCGTCGCTCAATTTGGTGCGCAATTCCGCCTATTTAGTCAGGGGATCACCAATGCTTTATCACTGGCAACAGATCCGGAACGTTGTGAAGAGCAGCTTTCACGACTGCTAGTACAGCTAGAAGAATTAGAAAGCCAATTTAGTCAGCATGATGAATTTCTTGATGATATCTTGTCAAAACGTGAAGAGTTATTAGAGACTTTTGAGGCGCATAAACAATCGTTACTTGATGATCGTCAACGTCGTTCACAAAGCTTATTAACTGCTGCTAATCGTCTCTTAGAAAATCTGCAACGTAGAACAACTCGGTTGCAATCACAAGATGAATTAAATGCTTTTTTTGCCTCTGATCCTTTAGCATTAAAAACACGTGAAATCATTGAAAAACTAAGAGAAATCAATGACAACGTTAAAGCAGATGATATTGATGCCCGTCTTAAATCGTCTCGTGATCAAGCCATCCGTATCTTACGTGATAAAACGGATATCTTTGAAGAGGGTGGCAATGTTATTAAATTGGGCCCTCATCACCGTTTTAGTGTTAATACACAAGAGCTAGATCTTACTATTTTACCGAAAGAAGATAAGCTTTGGTTATATCTAACCGGTACCGATTTCCAAGAGCCAATCGACCATCCAGAGCTTGAAACACTGCGCCCTTACTGGAATGCGACATTAAGTTCAGAATCTGAAACGGTGTATCGTGCGGAATATCTCGCCTATTCAATTATCTATGCTGCATCAAAACGTCAAGATGGATTAACCCTTGAAATCTTAAAAGAAGCACTGAGTGTACCTGAAAAATTAGAAAAGTTAGTACGTGATTTCGCAACACCTCGCTATAAAGAAGGCTATGAAAAAGGGATCCACGATCATGATGCTATCGCCATTCTAAAGAAACTTCTACCTGTAGGTGAAAGTGCTGATCTGCTTCGTTATAACCCAACAGCACGGGCAATTGCTGCTATTTTCTGGGAAAAAGTACAAACTAATGAATACCCAGCATTATGGCCAGAGCGCGCACGAACGGCAGTGAATATTCAACAACTGTTTCATAATGATGATGCATTAATTGATTTACAGGCAGAAATAGAAGCAGATATCCGCCTATTCCTTACTGATAATCCGATTAAATGTGGATCTTATGTTCCGATCCAAGCCGCTGAATATTTAAGTTTTGCACTAGCAAGAACACCAATAGAATTGGTTTACAGTAAATATGCCAAAGAGCTCGTTGTTGCCTTACAAAACCGATTAGAAGCCGCTCATATGTGGATTGATTTTAATCGTTCACAACAAAATTTAGCCTCACGTTATGCACAACGTTGGGCATTGATTCAAAATTGGCTACAAGGATTGTGCTCTCAAGCCGATTATGCTCATCTAACCCCTTATATTCCGGGGGCAATTGCCATTATTATGTTAGATAAAATCGCCTCTGCACGTTATAGCGAGGTTGATTTATACTTTAAGGTAAACGGATTATTAGGTGAGCATCCTACTATTGAAAATCAAACACTTTCATTGAGTTTAGATGATTATTTCAGTCGTATGCGCGGACAGCGTAAAACCTTTATTCCCGCCTTTAATCATTATCTGACTTTACGACAAAAAATTGTTCTTGAAGAGCGCCAGCGTTTAAAACTGGATGAGTTTAAAGCAAAACCTCTCAGTTCATTTGTGCGTAATAAACTAATTAACGATGTCTATTTGCCAATTATTGGTGACAATATGGCAAAACAGATTGGTGCATTAGGTGAAGGGAAACGCACTGACTTGATGGGATTATTATTAATGATCTCCCCACCAGGTTACGGTAAAACGACCTTAATGGAATATGTAGCCGATCGTTTGGGACTGATCTTTATGAAAATAAATGGCCCTGCTTTAGGTCATAATGTTTTGTCATTAGATCCCGAACAAGCGCCAAACGCAACAGCAAAACAAGAGCTAGAAAAACTCAATCTTGCCCTTGAGATGGGCAATAATGTGATGTTGTATGTCGATGATATTCAGCATACACACCCTGAATTCCTACAAAAATTTATCTCGCTATGTGATGGCACACGCCGTATTGAAGGGGTTTGGAAAGGGAAAACCCGAACCTATGATATGCGCGGTAAAAAATTCTGTGTGGTGATGGCCGGTAACCCTTATACCGAGTCTGGTGAACTATTTAAGATCCCTGATATGTTAGCTAACCGTGCTGATATCTATAATCTTGGTGAGGTATTAGGGGGAATGGATGACGCCTTTGCACTCAGTTATATTGAAAATAGCTTAACCTCTAACTCAGTTCTTGCTCCCCTTGCTTTACGTGATCTAAACGATCTCTATCTTTTTGTTGATAAAGCCATGGGTAAATCAGTTTCAACCAATTCCCTCAGTTATCCTTATTCGGATGCGGAAATTAATGAAATTGTGATGGTATTAAAACATCTAATTACTTTGCGTGATGTGATTTTAAAAGTAAATCAACAATATATAGCAAGTGCGGCACAATCCGATAAATATCGTACTGAGCCTGCATTCCGCTTACAAGGCAGTTATCGCAATATGAACAAATTAAGCGAAAAAGTCTCTGCGGTTATGAATGAGAAAGAAATTGAACGCTTACTCGACGATCACTATCTTGGCGAAGCCCAATTACTCACAACGGGTGCTGAAGAGAACTTATTAAAACTGGCGGAAATACGTGGCACATTAACCGAACAAGATGCTATTCGTTGGCAGCAAATCAAAAAAGATTTTATGCGCAACAAAGCATTAGGTGGCGATAATGCTGATATTGGCGATCGCGTAGTGTCACAGTTGGCGAATTTAGTAGAAAGTGTGCAGAGTTTACGCTAAAAGAGATAAATTAACCTTATTTAGCTCACTTATTTTAGTGGGCTAAATAGGGTATAGATAATGGTTTATAAATTGAGCAACCCACTCCAAAAATCATTGATTAATTGGAATACTACAACCCATGTACAATCCTTACTAACAATCTTTCTCATTTTTCCATGTTCACGATATGCATCTGTTCAAGATTAGTGAACAAGGGAATATCGTGAACAGAATATGGTTAAATATTTTTACAATTAATATTGTATGGTCTTAAAAATAAAAATGTATACATAATATAAACATTATTAATGTTAATTTTATTTGCTACATAATAAATGCCTTTATTATTAACAATAAATAAAAATTTAATTTAACAATCCATTGCATTAAATACATAAAATACATATCTACTCATATATTGAAATAAAAGAAACAACTTAAATATCAATATGGATTTACTATTTATAAATTTATGAG